>PXDP01000521.1 GCA_003565035.1 PVC group bacterium
ACTTTCCCCATTTTTTGACATGTCTAATCTTGCAAATGGCGCATTTATTTTTTTGACAGGATAACAGGATCGACGTGATCTGATCCTGTTCATCATAAAATACAACCATCACAGCCTGAAGAAGGCAACATGCAAAACAAGTTGATCACGGAAGACAAGGTCGAAGTTAAAAGGAAAGTTCGCACCTTAAAAAAAATGGATAAACAGGATGTATGACAAGATCCTGCCAATCCTGTTATCCGGTCCAAAATTCCCGCTTTTCACATAAGAAATTCGGACATTCCCTGTCTTTAAAGGGGAATCCTCAATTTTACCCTGAAAAATGGGGGATGTCCTGTGGTTTCCCGGCTTGATTAATCAGCTCAATCTGTTTGAATGTTTATATTGAGAATTCATCAGAGGAGAAAGCATGTCGGATTGGTATATTGCCCGGAACGGAGTCAAGCGGGGACCTGTTCTGGAGCGGGATTTGCAGGAACTGGCTGACAGAGGCGATCTGTTGGAGACAGACTATGTGTGGAAAGAGGGGATGGCGGACTGGCAATCCGCCTCGATTCTCAAGCACATCAACTGGATTTTTGTCTCGCCACCGCCGCCGCCGTTTCAACAAACACGCGTCCCGGTGACTTCCAATCCGTCCTCGAAAGCACTGGCGGCCATGGCGTGTTCGATCATGGGTTTTTTCACGTTGCCGATTCTGTTGCACATTGTCGGAATGAGCCTTGGATACAGTGCCCGCCGGGAAATTGATGCGTCCCGGGGCGAGTCGAGCGGACGCGCGTATGCCACAACCGCTATTGTGCTGGGATGGATCGCTTTGCTGGGGTTGGGCCTGATCGTGCTGATCGCGCTGCTGATTCTTTTCCTGGGCTGAAGCTTCGATTCAGCAGGAACGGATGATGGCGAGGACGTCGTCGCGGTGTTTTTCCATCTCGGGGGCCGTGGGGGCTTCGAGATTCAGGCGGCAGAGGGGTTCGGTGTTGGACATGCGGACGTTGAACCACCAGTCGCCCATTTCCACGCTGAGTCCGTCGAGTTCGAACGTTTTGGCGTCGGGATAGGCTTCGCGGATTTTGGCGAAGACGGCCTGCGGGTCTTTGACCCGGGAATTGATCTCGCCGCTGGCCGCGTATTTGCGGATGGGGGCGACGAGTTCGCTGAGCGGTTTGTCGCTGGCGCTGACCAGATTGGCAATGAAAAGGACCGCCAGGCCGGAACTTTCGGTGAAGAAATTTTCGCGGAAGTAGTAATGTCCGGAGAGTTCGCCGGCAAAGACGGCGTTGGCTTCACGGATCTGCTGCTTGATAAAGGCATGGCCGACGCGTGACATACGGGCTTCGCCGCCGTTTTCTTCGATGAGTTCTTTGACGGCTTTGCTGGAGCGGAGGTCATAAAAAACGATGCCTTTTTCTTTGGCGAGCAGGGCCCGGGCAATCAGCGCGGTGATCATGTCCATGGAGATGATCTGTCCTTTTTCGTCCACAAAACCGACGCGGTCCGCATCGCCGTCGAAGGCAATACCGAAATCGAACTGACCGTTCTGCACGTGTTCGGTGAGGCTTTCGAAGGTTTCCTCGTCCAGCGGATTGGCTTCGTGGTTCGGAAAGCTGCCGTCGTAGGTGTCGAAGAGCGGATCCATATCCAGCAGGCCTTCGAGGACGGCGGCCTCGGCGATTCCCATGGCGTTGGCGTAATCCACCGCCACGCGCAGGGGACGTTTGATGTCGGCAAACTGCCGGATGTGCTTCACATACGCAGGGACGATATCGTGTTCTGTGACCTTGCCTGGGGTTGCCGGGCGGGGACGGAAGGATTCCGAGAGGACGATTTGTTCCAGTTCTTTGATCCCGTTGGCACCGCTGATGGGCACGGCATTGGCCCGGCAGAGTTTGAAGCCGTTGTATTCGCCGGGGTTGTGGCTGGCGGTGATCATGATGGATGCATCTGCGTTCAGTGAGCCGTTGGCAAAGTAGCACATGGGGGTGCTGGTCCTGCCGATATCGATAACATCCACGCCCTGGGCGGTCAGGCCTTCGGTGAGTGCTTTGGCCAGGCCGGGGGAATGGGGGCGCATGTCCCGGGCGATGACCACGGTGCGGGGCTCCACCAGGGTGGCGAAGCCTTCGCCGATTTTGCGGGCCAGGGATTCGTCGAGTTCGGTTCCGACGATTCCGCGGATGTCGTAGGCTTTGAAGATGCTCATGTCAGTCTCCGGATTCGGGTCAGGCAATGCGCCGGATATCGTTGCTCAGTTCCATGCTGGCCAGACGGGAGGCGACCATGGTTTTGCTGATCCGGTACTCTTTTTTGGTTTCCGCCTGGGTGGGGATTTCGTACATGATGTCGAGCATGACGCGTTCGAGAATGGCCCGGAGACCGCGGGCGCCGGTGCCGCGGGCGTGGGCGACTTTGGCGATTTCCCGGATGGCCGAATCGGTGAAGCTCAGCTCCACGCCGTCCATGGCCAGCAGCTTGGCGAACTGTTTGACCATGGCGTTTTTGGGTTCGGTGAGAATTTTCACCAGATCATCCTCGCTGAGTTCCTCCAGGACGGCGACCACCGGCAGGCGGCCGACGAATTCAGGAATCAGGCCGAATTTCACCAGGTCATGGGGTTCGATCATGGTTTCGCCGGTGAGCAGACGGGTGAGGCTGCCCGGCACATTGCTGCCGTATCCGACCACGCCTTTGCCTTTGCGGCGTTTGACCACTTCATCCATGCCCACAAACGCGCCGCCGCAGATAAAGAGAATCTTTTCGGTGTTGAGTTTGATGTATTCCTGCTGGGGATGCTTGCGGCCGCCCTGGGGGGGGACGTTGGCAATGGTGCCCTCCATAATTTTCAGCAGAGCCTGTTGCACGCCTTCGCCGGACACGTCGCGGGTGATGGAGACGTTTTCGGTGCGGCGGCCGATTTTATCGATTTCGTCGATGTAAATGATGCCGCGTTCAGCGCGGTCGACATTAAAATCGGCGGACTGCAGGAGGCGGAGGAGGATATTTTCGACGTCTTCGCCCACGTAGCCGGCTTCGGTCAGGGTGGTGGCGTCGGCAATGCTGAAGGGGACATCCAAAAACTGGGCCAGCGTTTTTGCGAGGAAGGTTTTTCCGCTGCCGGTGGGCCCGATCATGAGAATATTGCTTTTCTCAATCTCCACTTCATGGAAGGGGTCGTCTTTCAGACTGCGTCCGCGGTTGTCAGCATCCTTGAGGCGCTTGTAGTGGTTGTGAACGGCCACCGCCAGTACTTTTTTGGCGTGGGTCTGGCCGATCACATGGCCGTCGAGCATTTCCACGATTTCGTGGGGCTTGGGCACCTTCAGCGCGCCCAGCGGGGTTTTATCGTTCACGGACTCGCGCTCAATCAGCGAGGTGCAGAGTTCGACACACTGATCGCAAATCTGTACGCCGGGACCGGCGATGAGGCGGTTGACTTCGCTTTGGTGTTTGCCGCAAAAGGAGCAGCGGGCTTCGTCTTTTTTATCAGCCATAGTCGGTTCAGCTCGGGTTGGGTTTGGTGACGACGTGGTCGACAAGTCCGTAGGCTTTGGCCTGCTCGGCGGAGAGGAAGTTGTCGCGTTCGGTGTCGCGGGTGACCTCATCCACATCGCGGCCGCAGTGATCGGCCATGAGTTGGTTGAGGCGTTTTTTGAGGCGGAGAATTTCCTGGGCGTGGATATCGATATCCGTGGCCTGGCCCTGGAAGCCGCCCCAAGGCTGGTGGATCATGATGCGGGCGTTGGGAAGGGCGTAGCGTTTCCCTTTTGTTCCGGCGGACAGCAGGAACGCGCCCATGCTGGCGGCCTGGCCGACACAGTAGGTGGCGATCTCGCACTTGAGAAACTTCATGGTGTCGTAGATGCCGAGGCCGGCGGTGACCGATCCGCCGGGGGAGTTGATGTACAGGCTGATATCCTTGTCAGGATCTTCGCTCTGCAGGAACAGCATTTGAGCGATGATCAGGTTGGCCACAACATCGTTCACCTCGGTGCCGAGGAAAACGATCCGGTCCTTCAGGAGGCGGGAGTAAATGTCGTAAGACCGCTCGCCGCGTCCGGTCTGCTCGATCACATAGGGGACGGGAATATAATTTTGTTCATTCATAAGGGTAAATCTCCGGGGTGCGTGTCAGCTTATTCGCTGATGTTGGCCGCGTCAAAAAGATGCTGCATGGTTTTGCGCATGAGCACATCGCCGCGGAATTCCTCCTTGGCGGATTCGTCGCTGAGTTCTTTTTCAAGATCCTGCGGTTTCATGCCGTAGGCATAGGCCATCATCGCCATTTCACGCTTCAGTTCGTTTTCGCTGACCGAGATGTTCTCTTTTTCGGCAATGTTCAGCAGAACGTAACGAAGTTTGACGGAGGTCTGGGCGGACTGACGGGCCGCTTCGACGATTTGGTCTTTCTGCTCCATCATTTTGTCGTCGGCGATGCCCTGGCGGCTCATGTCGTTGATGATCCGGCGCACCTGGCGGTTGGCGGCCTCGTCGACATCGCTCTCCGGCAGATCAAAGCTGGTGTTTTCCAGCAGGAATTTCTCGATATCCCGGCGCAGGGCACCTTCCTGTTCCTGCTGCTTTTCGGCGAGCAGGCTGTCTTTGATTTTTTTGCGGAATTCGGTGGCATCGGCCACCTGGAAGGGCTTCAGGAACTCCTCGTCCAGTTCGGGCAGCACGCGTCCGCGAATGCCTTTGACGGTTACGTGGAAGACGACTTCTTTGTTCCGGAGAGGTTCGGAGGCAAATTTATCATCAAAGGTAATGTTCACATCGCGTTCTTCGCCAATGGCGAGACCGGCGAGACCCTCGCCGAGTTCGGGGATGAAGGCGTTTTCGTCGGCCTGGAGCCAGAAATCCTCGGCCTTGTCCAATCCCACGGCATCCGGGGCGGCCTCGGCCAGCGGGGCGCCGTCGAGGGTGGTGGCGAAATCGATCTGGACCATGTCGCCTCTGGCGACGGGGCGGTCGGACACTTCATCGTAGCCGGCGCGCTGTTCACGCAGGTCATCAATGCGTTTTTCCACGTCATCGTTGCTGATGTCCACGGCTTGGCGCTTGAGGGCAATGCCCTTATAGTCCGGCAGACTGATCTCAGGCTTCACGTCCACGGTGATGGAATAACTGAAGGGCTCATCGTGCTTAACTTTGATGTCCTCGTCCATGTCAATAATGCGGACAACATCGATGTTGGTTTGTTCAAGTGCTTCGCGGTAGCTTTTGGGAAGCAGGTGATCGCGGAGGCGTTCCACAATATCCTTGTGGTGTTTGGCTTTGACCAGGTGGACAGGGGCCTTGCCGGGACGGAACCCGGGGATATTGGCATGTTTCTTCCATGCATCCAGGGCTTCAGTGTACTCTTGGGTGACTTCCTCTACAGGGACTTCGATCGTGAGTTTGCGGCGGGTTGAGGAAATTTCTTCGGTTTGAACATTCATAAGCATGAGGGGTGGGATGTTAAAAAAAGGTCGTTTCCTCTATGAAATCAAGGCTCAAAGGTCAACTGGATAAGGAAAAATTCGGATACGGCCCTGTGCGGCTATTTTTTGAGTCCGCGCTTTACTGACCTTACGTTTCATCGTATTTAATGCCATTATGAATTTTACGGTCTTCGGCCTTCCGCCCCGTACCGGGCGGTGGCTTTACATTTTGCTGGGCCTGCTGGCCATGCTTTCGATGGGCACGGTGTATTCGTGGAGCATCTTCCGTCGGCCGCTGCAGGACCTGTACGGATTCCAGTCGCGGGAGAGTCTGCTGCCCTTTACGGTACTGCTGGTGATGTATGCCGTGTTTATGCCGGTGGCGGGCTCCCGGATGCACCGCTTTGGCCCCCGGCGCACCATGGCGTTCGGGAGTCTGCTGGTGGCTCTGGGATATATGCTGTCTTCGCGGGCGACGAGTCTGCTGCCGCTGACCCTGACTTACGGGGTGCTGGGCGGGGCCGGGGTGGGCATCGCGTACGGTGTTCCCATGGCGGTGGCCGCCGCCTGGTTTCCGGACAAGAAGGGGCTGGCCATCGGCTTGACAGTCGTCGGCTTTGGTCTCTCCCCGCTGGTGACCGCCCCGCTGGCGGCCTTTTCGATCGGCCGCCTGGGGATTCCGAACACGTTTCTCGTTCTGGGAGCAGGATTTGGATTGATTCTGTTCGCGGTGTCTTCCTGTATGCGGATGCCGCCCGCCGGATGGTGGCCGGGAATCAGTAAAGGTGCTCCACCCCCTGCGGCACAGGCGGCCCCCTCCGCAGGAGTCCTTCTCAGAAAACCCCTGTTTCATGTGCTCTGCGCCTGCTATACGATTGGCACGTTCGTCGGGCTGTCGGCCATCGGTATTTCCGGATCGGTCGCCCAGGAAATGATCCGGATTACCCCGGAAATGACAGCGGTTCTGGTGTCGGTTTTCGCGGTCTTTAACGGACTGGGCCGCCCCCTGTTCGGATGGATTGCCGACCGGTTTCAGCCTCACCGCGCCGCCACCCTGGCGTTTGGACTCATTTTCCTGGCCTCCGGTCTCATGCAGGTCGCCGGTGAGGGAACGGTGCGGCTCTATGCGGTGTCGTTTGCGCTGTTCTGGCTTTGTCTCGGCGGCTGGCTGGCCCTGGCACCGACCGCCACCTTGAAGCTCTTCGATCCTGCACAGTACGCCGGGAACTACGGATGGGTGTTCACGTCTTATGGCGTGGGGGCGTTTCTGGGCACCATGGTCGCCGGTTCGTTCCGCGATCTGTTTGGCAGCTACGCGTATTTGTTCCCGCTGAATATGGCCCTGTCTCTAATCGGCATGATTTTGGCGTTTTTCTTCCTGCGGGACCGGAAGAAGGGGTCTCCTGCGGTGAAATAATACTTTCCAGGGACATTTTCCGGTTTTCGCTTGTCATTTCAGCTCAATCCTTCAGGGGGAGCCGCATGACAGGAGCGCACACATGGGTTTACAGCCGGATTTAGGTATTTTGCTGATCCTCGGGATCGGGGTGTTTGGCGGTATTCTCGGTGCCTGGCTCTTCCAGCGCATGAAAATCCCCCAGGTCATCGGGTATATTGTGATTGGGCTGATCATTGGGGAGTCGGGTCTGGGGATTCTTCAGCAGCAGAACCTCCCCAGTCTCCGGCCTTTCAGCTATCTCGCGCTGGCGGTGATTGGTTTCCTTGTGGGGGGAGAACTGGAAAGCCGTATCTTCAAAGAGCACGGAAAGCGGTTTTTCGGGATTATGCTCGGCGAGGGCCTCGGGGCTTTTGTGCTGGTGGGGCTGGCCTCCGGTCTGCTCCTGTTTTTGATGACAGCCAATGTGACCGTGGCCCTGGCCGGCGGATTCGTGTTCGGGGCGATCAGTTCCGCGACCGACCCCGCCTCCACCCTGGATGTGCTCTGGGAGTACCGGGCCAAAGGGCCTCTGACCACCAGCCTGATTTCCGTGGTGGCGCTCGATGATGCGCTGGCGATGATCCTCTATGCGCTTGGCACCGCCATGGCCGCCATGCTGGTGGGCAGTGACGCGTCGGTTTTGCGGATGTTGTCCGGGGTGGTACTCGATCTGGGCGGAAGCACCGTTCTCGGTCTGGGAATCGGCTTCATGCTCGATGCCATCCTGCACCGCAGCAAAAGTCCTGAACGCTCGCTCACGGTTTTGGTGGGCAGTCTATTGCTCATGGCGGGCATCTGTCTGGCCATGCATCTGGATGTGATCCTCTGCGCCATGTCCGCCGGCATTGTGCTGGTGAATAAAAGCCCGCAACGCAGCAAAGCGATGTTCAAAACACTCCGTGAATTCGCCGCCCCCATTCAGGTCATGTTTTTTGTGCTGGTGGGTGCCCGCTTGCAATTGGCCGGGATGTCGGGCTGGATTTGGTTGCTGGTGTTTGTGTATGTGATTGGACGCACGGCAGGCAAGTATTTCGGCAGCCTTGCCGGGGCACGGATCTCGGGTGCTCCGGAAGTGCTGCAGCAATACGTCGGCATGGGGCTCTTTGCCCAGGGCGGGGTGGCGGTGGGTCTCTCGATGATGGCCAGTCAGCATTTGATGGATGTTCAGGTCTGGGGAAGTCTGGATCTGGGAGCGCTGGTGGTGTCCACCGTAACGGCAACGACGCTGATCGTTCAGGTGATGGGTCCGCCCTGCGTCAAATATGCCATTCAAAAGGCGGATGAAGCGGGCCGCAACATCACCGAGGACGATCTGATTGAAGAACTGACCGTTTCGGATGTGCTGCAGCGGGATATCGCGCGGCTGAACGAAAGCGATCTGCTGTCCAGTGTATTTGAAACCGTGAGCCAGAGCCGGCAACTCTCGTTTCCAGTGATCAGCCAGGACGGGGCCTGTACCGGGGTGATCTCACTGAATTCGCTGAAGAGCCTCTTTTTGGAGCGGGACATCTGGGCCTGGATGATTGCGGAGGATGTGATGATCCCGGTGCGTGACGATGTGTCCCCCGATATGCCGCTGGCGGAGGCTATTCTGGAAATGCGGCAACTTCAGGCGGAACAGTCGATTGTCCGCGATCCGGTCAGCCGTGAAGTGCTTGGACTGTTTGACCTCCGCGCGGTTCAGCGCGATCTGACCCGCCGCCTGATGACCCGGCAGGGGTTGGGGGAATGAAGGTCACCCCCGCTCCCGGGTGATTTGATTGAAGAGGCGTTTGCCAATGGCTTCCATGCGGGTGCGGTTGGGGAAGCGGGCTTCGAGGGCTTTGAAGTCGGCGTGGTGGATTTTGCGGGGGCCGCCGGGTGTAGGGACTGGCGGACTGGCGGCGTGGCAGAGTTCGTGGTGGATGAGGTAGCGGAGGAAGTCGCGGGGAACGCGGGGATCGTCGAGGGCGGGGTGGATGCGGATGAGGTCCAGGCTTTCATCCCAGGAACCGAACTGAAGACTCCGGCTGCGGCGGCGTCCGCGCCTTGAGGGCTTTTTTTGACCCCAGGTAATGCGGGTGGGGAGAGCGCTGTCAAAAAATTCGCGGTTGATTTCTTCGAGAAGTGGCTGGAGGTCGTAAATCTTTCCGCAGGTGTTGACGCGTTCGTTTGCACCGGCTTTGAGGGGCGGTCCGCTGGCGGGCAGGGTTTTGGCGAAGGCGCAGACCCGGCTCCATGCGGCAGGGTTTTGCCGGCTCAGCAGCAGGCTGAGATCCTCCAAAATAGCCCCGGGCGCGGTTTCAAAGCCTTTCTGGATGCGGAGGACAGCCCCGTGACCGGGCAGGCGGCGGAGGCTGACCATGGATCGGCGGTTGTTGGTGAAGTGAATGGTGACGCGCGGGCCGTGGCGCTGGTGCATCTCACAGCGCCAGGCTTCGAGGCGGGGGGTATCCAGATCGTCGGTTTGAAACCGGTCAGAGGTGCTCATCGAGGATATCGCGCAGGGACTCCTCCAGACTGCGTTCCGGCTGCCATCCGCACTGGGTGCGGATTTTTTCGGTGCTGAGAAGGGGACTGGAGTCGGTGGGGCGGAAAAGGGCGGGGTCGACATGGGTCTCGGGGGTGATGCCGGCGCAGGCGGCGAAGCCTTCGAAGAGGGCCCGGATAGGGAGCAGGGTGCTGGAGGAGAGGTTGTAGGCTTCTCCGGGGGCGCCGTGTTCGAGAATGAGGCGGTAGCCGCGGACGATGTCCCGCACATCGGTAAAATCGCGCCGGCTGTCGAGATTGCCGACGGACATGGTGGGCGGGGCCCCTTTTTTGAAGGCTGCGAACTGACGGGCGAAGGCGGCGGCGACGAAGCGGGGATGCTGTCCGGGGCCGATGTGGTTCCAGGGGCGGGCGGTCATGACCGGGAGGCCGAGTTGTTTGGCGAAGGCGAGGGCGACTTCGTCGGCGGCCTGTTTGGTGATGCCGTAGAGGGTGGTGGGGGTGAGGGGATGCGCTTCGGTAACGCATTCGCCGGCGGGCACATGCCCGTAGACCTCGGCACTGGTGACCACGAGAATACGGGCCTGATCCTGGTGGCGGCGGAAGGCTTCGAGGAGGCGGACGGTGCCGGTGACGTTGAGGTCGCTGGCGGTGACCGGATCCTCCTGGCAGAAGGGGATATGCGCCTGACCGGCAAGATGCAGGCAGGCATCGGGCCGGATCTGGTGTACCAGAAAGCGGATAATTTCGTAATGCAGCAGGTTAAACGGCACCTGTCGGTCATGCTCCGGGGTGCCGGAGGGGCCGAGGCCTTCAAACACCTCCCAGCCGTGTTCGGTGAATTCGCGGACGGCGTGTTTGCCGACAAAGCCGTTGGCGCCGGTGATGAAATAGGTTGTCTCAGCCATTTATCAATCCACTCTCCGGTAGGAGCTCGATTGGCGGACGAAGAAGTAGCGGAAGAACCCCCCGATCAGGATGACC
>PXDP01000423.1 GCA_003565035.1 PVC group bacterium
GATATCGGTCAGAATCCCGCCATAGTTTTCCTGCTTGAAAAACCACTCCGGACGTGTAGGCGCGGCCAGATTGTGCGGCGCCAAATTCAGTACCTGCAGGACCCGGCCAATCGCACCCTGCTCGATCAGTTCGCCCGCGTAGTAGCCGGATTCGCTCAAAAGCCGTTCAGAATAGCAGACCCCGTATTTTTTTCCGGTTTCCGACGCGACCCTGCGGGCTTCCGCAAGCTGGTCCAGGGTTGTAAACGGAGATTTGTCGGTCAGATAGTGCTTTCCGGCCTTCATCACCTGAAAACCTATCCCGGCCCGGAAGTTCGGAATCGCGGCACTGGTCACCAGTTGAACCTCGGGATCGTCCAGGATTTCCCGGAAATCGGAAACCGCTTTCACACCGGGGTACTTTTTGAGTACGTTTTCATACCGTTCCGGTTTTTCATCAAACACGTATTTCAGTGTTCCTCCGGCAGCGGCCAGGCCTCCAATCTGGCCATAAATATGGCCATGATCAAAGTGACTGGCGGCAAAGACAAACTCTCCGTCTTTGACCACTTTGGGGGTGGCGGCGGAGGTGGGGGCGTAATTCATTCCATCGCGGGTACTCATGAGTAATCTCCTCAGAAAGAGCTGGAAAAATCATCAGCGGAGGCTTTCACATCCACGGTTTTTTTCACATGATTGCTGTTGTCGATTTTGTCCTGCAGGAAGCCCCGGTAGGTCTCCGGATTCATCGGCAGCTCAATGGTTTCATGGGTGCAGCCGGACAGAATCATAGCGTTGGCCAGTTCAACCGAATGAATGCCCTCCTCGGCGCGGGCGACCAGCGCTTCGCCGTTCAACACAGCTTTGGCAAAGTTTTTCATGATGCCCACGTGCTGTTCGCCACCGCCCTTGCCGGGGATCTCAACATTCCAGACATCCGGCCGGGTAAAACCGGCCTGCACCGTGCGGGAATGCTCGGAGGTCGGCACTTCATTGCGGATAAAACTGAAGGTTCCATTTTCAATCACCACTTTGCCGCGATCGCCGGCGACCTCCAGGCGGTTCGTTCCGGGAGCTTCGCCGGTGGTGGTGATAAAGACACCGGTACAGCCGTTGTCGTATTCCAGATAGGCTGTGACATCATCCTCGACTTCGATGTCGTGAAATTTGCCGAGGGTCAAAAACGCGCGCACTTTGGAGGGCATGCCAAACAGCCACTGCCAGAGGTCCAACTGATGGGGGCACTGATTAAGCAGCACCCCGCCGCCCTCACCCGCCCAGGTGGCGCGCCAGCCACCCGACTGATAATAAAATTCAGAGCGGAACCAGTCGGTAATAGTCCACTGCACCCGTTTCAGATCCCCCAGCTCTCCGCCTTGAATCATGGCGCGCAGTTTTTGATACTGGGGATTTGTGCGCTGGTTGAACATCGCGGCAAAGACCTGTTTTTCATTGGTATGCGCCGCAATCAGTTTTTCACAGTCCGCTTTGTGCACCGAGATTGGTTTTTCCACCAGAACGTGCAGTCCTTTTTCCAGTGCTTTAATTCCCAGAGTGGTGTGGTCATAATGGGGGGTGGCAATCAGAACCGCATCGAGGATTCCGGCATCAAACAGCGTATCTGCAGACGCAAAGGTGGGCAGATCCTCCGCATAGCCTTTCAGTTTTTCCGGATTGGAGTCACAAATGCCGGCCAACTTCAATCCCGGAACTTTGCCGGCAAGAATGTTTTTCGCATGGCTGCTCCCCATGTTTCCCATACCGATAATGCCGAAACGTACGTCTGTGGATGTGCTCATATTTCCTGTCCTGTGGGTTGGTGTTTTCTCAAAAATTCAATGGGGCCTGTATACTGAAAAGCCTATGACGATTAAAGCCCATTCCCACAGTTTTTCTGTTTCAGGACTCTGCGGGCAAGGTCCAGTGGGCGAGAAACTCCACATTTCCGGCAGGGCCTTTGAGGGGAGATTCCACGATCCCCAGACACGACCAGCCCAGTTCCTCCATCCCGAAACGCCGGATCCGTTCCACGGTTTCCTGACGGATTTCCGGGTCCACCACCACCCCCTTGCGCAGATTTTCCGCGCCGGCTTCAAACTGGGGCTTGATCAGGCTGACGAATGTCGCCCCCGGCATCAGCACCCGCGCCGCCGCCGGCAGGATCAGCGTCAGCGATATGAAACTCACATCGGTTACACCAAAGGACGGTCGCGGATCAAACGCATCCGCCTCCAGGTACCGTGCATTGGTCTCTTCCATCACCACCACCTGAGTATGATTGCGCAGATCCCAGTGCAACTGGCCCTTGCCCACATCGACGGCATAAACCTTTTCCGCGCCGTGCTGCAGCAGGCAGTCTGTAAACCCGCCGGTGCTCGATCCGATATCGATGCACACCTGTCCAGAGGGATCCAAATCCGGCCAGGCTGCAAAAGCACTCAGCAGTTTGTCCCCGCCGCGGCTGACAAAGCGGGGAAGCGATTCGATCTCCACCTCGGAATCCTCGGGAAAGGATACTCCGGGTTTGGACATCACCTGATCTTTGATCCGCACCTGCCCGGCCCGAATCAGACGCTGGGCCTTTTCTCGGCTTTCCGCAAGGCCCCGGGAAGCCAGGAGCACATCCAGTCGGACTTTTTTTACCAAAGCAGCCCCCGGATCAAAGCTGTCCCGGGTCCTGATGAAACGGATCCGGGGTCAGCGCTTTCGGTGGATTCAGCAGAATTCCGCTGACGATCGCATGCTTCAGGGCCTCCGAATTGTTCAAATCCGGTTTGGCGGTTTTGGTATGCACCGTGCGCATGGTCGGGATTCGCACGGTGGGAATCCGCACGTTTGCCCGGGACATATCAATCATCATGGCCCGCACATTCAGGAGCAGATCCGGACCGGCGAAACTGGCTTTGTCCGGATCCAGCTCCAACTCGGCGATGTCCTCGATGTCATGAATTTTGGCATAGGACTCCATTTCATCAAAATCCGGCTTGCCGCGATTGGCCGGCGGCTTCTTGTAGGCCTGCGTGCGACGCGAAGGAACCGGAGGCGGGGGCGGAGCCTGATCAAATTGAAGCACGGGTTGCCTTTTCGGCACCGTGGGTGCCGGAGGCGGCTCGGGATCTTTGGGCAGCCCGGCCAACCGTCCGAGAAAATCCTGAAGATCATCCTCAATAGAGCGGGGTTTCGTTTCGGGACGGGAAGACGGCGGCGGGGGCGGAGACGCACGGTCCGAAGGTCTTCCGGTCCGCTGGGCCTCGCGCTCCCGCTCTTCGCGGCGGCGTTTGAGATCCTCCACTTTGCGGCGGGCATCCCGCTGCTGCATGAATTTTCCCGCCACCCAGATCACCGCAATGACCAGGTAGAGAAGAAAACTCAGGAAGCCGTCAGATGCCTGCGCAAGAAGTTCCCGCGTCATGATCACGCCTTTTTGTCGCCGTCGGCAACGCTTTCACGCATAGCGGTATCCGCCAGCACGTTCTGCATGCGGTAGAAGTCCATGATTCCAAGATTTCCGGAACGGAAGGCTTCGGAAATGGCCTTGGGCACTTCCGCCTGGGCTTCGATCACCTTGGACTGCATTTCCTGCACGCGGGCGCGCATTTCCTGTTCGGCCGCGATCGCGGTCGCACGGCGGCCTTCGGCCTCGGCCTGACGCATCTTCTTGTCCGCTTCAGCCCGCTCGGTTTCAAGCAGGGCGCCCACGTTGGCCACTTCCCGGGCTCCGCTGACACCGGCCACGCTCACGTCGGCGATATCAATGGACACGATTTCAAATGCGGTATTGGCATCCAGACCGGACCCCAGCACCTTGCGGCTGATATGATCGGGATTTTCCAGCACATTCTTGTACGTGTCGGAGGAACCAATCGCACTGACAATCCCCTGCCCCACCCGGGCGATAATGGTTTCTTCCGTGGCACCGCCGACCAGACGCTGCAGGTTCGCGCGCACCGTGACCCGGGCTTTGACCAGCAGCCGGATTCCGTCTTTGGAGACCGCATCCAGATAGCCGTTGCCTTTGTTCGGGTCCGGACAGTCGATCACTTTGGGATAGACACTGGTGCTGACCGCCTCATGGACGTTACGGCCGGCCAGGTCGATCGCCGCCGCCTGCTGGAAGGGCAGCTCGATATTCGCTTTGTCCGCCGCCACCAGGGCGCGGACCACGTTCACCACATTGCCGCCGGCAAGATAGTGGGCTTCCAGATCATTGGTCGTGAGCTGCAATCCGGCTTTCACCGCCTGAATGCGCGCATCCACAATCAGTTTGGTGTTCACCCGGCGAAGCCGCATGGCCACCAGGGACAAAAACTCCACTTTGGCGCCGGAAATCGCGGCGCGGATGTAGATGCCGATAAAGCGGGCAAGCAACACCACAATTAAAATTAAAACAATGGCTAAAAAGCCTAAGACATAATCCATGACAGGTCTCTCTTTATAGGGTTGAACTCAATAAAATTATTTTACGAAATCAATTTTCTCGCAAATTCGGGGGAATTTCAAGTTTTAAGACTCGCTGAGATGCGCGAATCGTGTGAATGATCGCCCCCATTCCCCAACAGGAGGCAATCATCCACAGCGTCAGACCCACCCAAGGTAGAGTGAAGGCTCCATAAAGCAATACCAAACCCACCAGCAATCCCAGCGAAAGCCGGAAAAAGGTCAACGGTTCCCGATGTTTGACCAACAGGGCGCCCAGCGCCAGGGCGAGAATAATTTTTCCGCAGTAAAACAGCAGTCCCAACGACGCGAGCAGAAAAATGCCCGCACCCAGCCCCAGGACCGAAACCATCATGAAATAGCTCATCAATCCAAGCACCAGGGTAGTCACCAGCCCCAGAAACATGCACTGCGGCTGCATTTTCAGTACGGTTTCCACACAGTTGCCGGTAAAACGGGGTAAAAAGCGCACCAACAGCAGCCCGATGATCAGCGAGGACACCAATTGAACCAGCCGGATCATCCAGAGATACTCCCGCCAAACCGAATCCGGCTGCTCTGTGGGCGGAAGTCCCACCGGATCGGAATCGCTGACCCCGTTTGGGAGATGTGGCGGCCGGTCTCCGCTGTAGAAGAGGGTGCCCGTGATGCGGCTGTCCGGCATCACCGTGATCTCGCCGCCGTTCAGGGTCAAATCTCCGTCCACGCGTGCGGCAACAATGATCCGGGGGGCACTGGCGGTCACATCGCCGGTGAAATCACCGTTCAGCGTCAAATTCCGGGATGCGGTCAGCCGCGCGGTTCCACGAATAACCGCATTGGTATTGACCAGAAGGTTCTGTCCGGAGATCGCCCGCAGGGTGCCGCCGGTCATTTCGCCGTCCACGGTCAGAAACTCCGCCGCCGCCAGCCGCACATCATCATGGGCCACGCCGCGGAACTCCACCCGCCGTCCGGCCGCCCAAAGGTCCTGATGGTAAATGCCGTCCGTCTCCACCGCATCCCGGCCAAACAGAAACACATCCGCCTGCGCCTCCACATCCAGAAACACCTCATCCCCGGCATGCCAAAACTCCTTCTCCATCACCGTAATCGGAGCGGCAGTCTCCTCATCGGTCGACAGAAACGACTCCTCTCCGGCCGCCCATCCCGTCACAAAACTGATCAAAAGCGCAAGCCAAAGTTTCAAGCCGGCGCTCCCGCAGTTTTTTTGACAACAATTCGGTTTCCATGCACCTCCACCACTACCAGCGGGCTTCCTGCATCCGCAAAGCCCTGGGCGCAAACCACATCCAGCCGTTTTCCGTCAATGCGGGCAAAGCCCCCCGGCATCAGGGCCGTTTCAGCGGTTCCGGTTTTCCCCACCAATGGAGGCAGCTCCCCTTCCCCGGTCACAGGAGACTGCAGGGCGGTGGCCAGCGAGATCTTTTTTCCCACGACGGAGTCCGGCATTTTCACCAGCCAGATCACAAAACCGACCAGCGTACCGGTGACCAGCAGGATGGAAATCCAGCCCGCCGTTGCCGGAGGAAACGCGACAAAGGCCATTGCACAGGCGCCGATCAGACAGGCGGTCCCCACTGCGGCCAGAATCAGATCCGGAATGAACACCTCCAGCGCGAACATCAAAAACGCAATGCCGCACAATAAAAAGAACCATAGGGTCGGGCTCATACAGGGGTCTCCTCAGTTGATTCAGAATCCAGCGTGTCCGCCGGCACCACCACCACCCGATTCCCGTGAACGTCCTGTACACGAACCGCCTGGCCGGCATCGAGATATCCCCGGTCGGACACCCCCGACACTTCACGCCCGTCAATTTCAATCGAACCGCCCGGAGAAAGCGGACTCAGAGTTACACCGGTTTTCCCCAGCAAACCGGCCAGTGTGCTCTCCCGGGCTCCTCCCGAAATCGCATCCTTCAGGATCAGATTTTGGCTGACAAAACGGGATTTATCGATGCTGCGCAGCATAAACCCCATAATAATAATGGAGACAATCACCGAAGCACTGAGGTTGGTGATCGCCGGCCCGAGATTGCTGATGGCATCCAGACCAAAATCGGTGGGATTGCCCGGATTGCGGAGAGTCATCGCCCGGATAAAGCCCCAGATCATCAGACCAATCCCGGAAAGCCCGACCACCCCGAATCCGGGAATCACAAAAACCTCCACCAGAATCAGAACAATCCCCAGAAAAATCAAAAGAATGTCTTCTTTGCCCGCGAAACCGGCCACGTTATGCCCAAACATTACAATCAGGAAAAAGGTCACCGCCAGACCGCCCATCCATCCAATGCCGGGCGATTGGATTTCCATGTAAAACAGAACAAGTGCCAGGGTAATGAAAATGGGGGAAAACTGGGTAATCAGTCCCGCAAGCTCATCCGCCCAGGTGGGGATTTCTTCAATGCGCTCCGCGTGATCCAGTCCGACAATCCGGAGCATGTCGTCCAGATCGAGTACGGTTCCGTCCGAAAGCAGCGGCTCACCGCTGGGCAGGAGCTGAGCCGCCTCCTGATTGGTCAGCGTCAAAATCTGACCTTTCTCCGAAATCACCGTGCCGTCCTCGAGGACAAACTCCATATTGCGGCGCACCATGGCCTGCATCAATTTTTCATCGCGGCCTTTCGCCTGAGCGATACTGCGGACGATCACATCCATCCCGCCCTCCACCTTTTCGCGCTCGGCCTCCCCCAGTTCTGACACGCCACCGGTTGGCGACATCATAATCGGCATCGCGTTCCCGATTACGGTCATGGGCTGCATAAACACGTGATCGGTGGCCAGCGCCAAGATCGCGCCCGCAGAAAATGCGTCCGCCTCCACCAGAGTAAAGGTGGGAATATCCAGGTCAATGACAAGACTGACCATTTCCCGCATCACCCCCACGCTGCCCCCGGGCGTGTCCATCATCAGCACAATTGCGTCCGCGCCTTCGGCAATCGCCCGCTGCACCCCGCGCCGGAGCAGAATCTGCTGGGGTTTCATGATCGCCTGCCGCACCGGAATCAGCACAACTTTCGCATCCTCCGGCCACTCGCGCCAGGCGCGATGCCGTTCCGGCGTTCCTTCATCGTCCAAAGTGATTTCGATGACCGCCTCAGCACCGGCCTCCTCGGCACCAGCCTCCTCAGCATCGGCATCCTCGGCATCGTTTGCGTCGGCAGTCGTGACGTCTTCGGCAGTGACCTCTTCGGCAGTGACCTCTTCGGCGGGGATCTCCTCGACAGCCTCCACAGCGTTCGCAGGCTCATCGCCAAAGGCGGTGGCGGACATCAAAAGAATCGGCAAGAGGGAGAGAAACAGTTTATGCATGATTTTCATTCGGACTAAAGTCTACGCCATCTTTTCAATCTGTCGATGTCAAAGCGTCAGGATTGTACCCGCCAGCGGAGGACATCCCCGGCGTTCATGGGGACGATGCTGCCGTAACGGGGCGGCACCGTCCAGGAAACCGGCTCGAGCACCACATCGCGCTCAGGGGGATTCACACCGTAAATCCGCCGCGCATGATCACTGACAAAGGCCTGAAGACGGTCCATTGCATCGTGCTCTTCAAAAAACTGGGCCAGACAGGGCAGCAGCACCGGGGCGGTGAAACAGCCCGCCGCCCCTTCGGTACGCTTGGCCACTTCGGTGTGCGGGGCACTGTCACTGCCGAACATCACTTTGGGATGCCCGGAAAGCACCAGCTCCTGCAGCGCCGCGCGGTCTTTCGGGCTTTTTATGATCGGCTTGCAGAACAGAAACGGATTCCACATCCCTCCGAGAAAATCATCCATCGTGTACAGCAGATGATGCAGGGTCACAGTGGCGAACACATTCTCATGCCGGTCCAGAAACTCCACCGCCTCCACCGTACTGATGTGCTCCATGGTGATACGGAGTTTGGGAAAGGTCCGGGCAAAATGATCATACACCTGCATGAATTCCCGTTCCCGGTCATGGCTGTAGCCATTGGTTTCCCCGTGCACCAGCAGCGGCAGGCCCAAATCCTGCATGAGATCCAGTACCGGCTCGATTTTGGAAATTTCCGACACGCCCGCCTCACTGTTGGTGGTGACCCCGGCGGGGTAAAGCTTCACCCCGAACAGACGGTCCCTCGCCGGGGCAAGCATCTCGCGGGTCAATCCCGCATGAAAAAACAGCGGCACATACGGCTCAAACGCATACGGTTCCGCTGCGGCCCGGATTTCCGCGCAATAGCGGTCGTACCGTTCCACCGAATCCACCGGCGGCAGGGTATTCGGCATACACACCGCGCCGACAAACTGTTGAGCGGTGAACGGGGTCACATTGCGAAGCATGTCGTCCTGACGCAGGTGCACATGCATATCCAGAGGAGAATGAAGGGTAATAGACATGCAGACCCCATGACGGATTCCGGCACAAAATCAAGCCGGCAATACTTTGAGATTGCACCCGCAAGCCTCTGCCGCTATAAACACGATTCTACCACCGGGGAGTAGCTCAGCCTGGTAGAGCGCCAGCTTTGGGAGCTGGATGTCGCAGGTTCAACTCCTGTCTCCCCGACCATTTTCCATCAGGCCCTCCAGCAGCCGCACCTGCTGCATGACCAGATGACGCAGCAGGTTCTGTTGCATGCGGCCGAGCCCGCTGCGGGAGAGATTTCCCTGAAACGCCGGCAGCCAGGTTGTTTTTTCGGGGCGGAAGCCCAGAACTTCCCCCAAGTGCTGTTCCAGCTCGTGCATGTGGGCCGCCCCATAAAAAATGGCAAGATTTGCCGGGGGATTTTCCTCTGAAAGCACCTGCCGGGTATCGCGGATCACCACCGCATTCCGTTCCCGCAGGAGAACCGTCAGCATCTCCTCCAGATCCTGCGGCAGGCCCTGAATCGAGGCCAGATCCCCCCGGACCGTACCCAGAATCTCCACCAGAGCCCAGCGCACCCCCAGTGCAAAAGGCGGGTGACGTTCGATCAGCCCCAGAAACATCCGCATCAGCTCCGCGTTCAAGCCGTCCCCCTGCATGGAGGCGAGCGTCGCCTCCAGCCGGGCCAGGCCCTCTTCGGTAAGATCCTCCGGGTTGTTTCCGGCAAACAGGGCCACCAGCTCTCCCGGCGACAAATCACTGTTCACAAAATGCGGCCGCAAATAATCCATCGCGTGCAATTGAAACCGGAGCCCCACCGCCCGGGCCAGCGCCGGCTGCAATTCCGCCGCATCCGCTTCCGGATCCCGGCGGAGAAATTCCTCCCGGTCGCCTCCAACCCCTTCAAACAACACCAGATCCATTCGGTCCAGTTTTGCCTGCAGGGCATCATAATAGGCCTGCGTTCCGACATGCGAAACGCCCACCAAATGAATCCGCCGCTCCGATCCGTCCGGTGCCAGCAGCGTCCGCACCGCGATCTCCAGAATCCGCGCCCCGTCCTCCCCGTCCGCGATCTGCAAATACGGCTCCACTGCGGAAATCCGGACTCCACACAAACAGATAAGCAACACCCTAAAGACTCGGTTCATACCCCTTTCATCCCCTCCTATCCACAATCTGTCAACGAATATTCCGGGTCCGGTATCATCCGGGGTGCATCCCGGAAGGAGTGTATGCCCGGCAGGTTCGATCCAAAAGGAGCTGAGGCTTTCAGTCTGAGGCGGAGGAAAGGCAATGAAAAAGCCTAATTGACCCGCCGCAGGATGCGGAGCCTCCGGATGTCTTCTGCCCTCTTCTGTGAGACCTTCAAAAGGATTTCTCGTAATCGTAATCCTAATCGTAATCCTAATCGACTTGTTATGAATCGATTACGATTACGAGTACGATTAGAATGAACCACCCGCTCGCAAGCTCGCTTGAGGGCACGGAGGAAGAAACACGGAGACCCTGCGTACGGGAGGGAA
>PXDP01000028.1 GCA_003565035.1 PVC group bacterium
ACATACGACCTAAACGCCTGTAAATTAAACAATATATGCCAGTTAAAGGGAAGTTACTTACTCGTTATACTGGCAGTGTTACCCCTGTAGTATGTGAATTTATTTATGAGCGAGCCCTAAGGGGGCGATGGATTTATTCGGGTGGGAAGCTGAACTGCTAGCGCACAGAGCGCGTGATGCAATCTGAATAACTTTCTCATGTATTTGATACTTGCCTTTCAATGTGGTTATATTAATAACCATATAACTGTCCAGCTTAAGATACCCTAAAAAAACAAATCAAAAGGATAAACCAAACAACCATGAACAACAACACTGCATTTAGCACGCTTGACTGGGGAAAAACCGACCTTGGCAAATATCCGAATATGGTGGTTCCGGCACCGGGGCCAAAATCGAAGGCCTGGCATGACCGCTGCACCACATATTTCAAAGGCCTCAGCGGTCAGGTGAAGCTCTTCCCGGTGACCTTTGATTCCGGTGAAGCCTGTGTGTTGCGCGATGTGGATGGCAACGAATACATTGATTTTTCGTCAGGGATCTATGTGACGACCCTCGGGCATTGCCATCCGAAGATCAGTGAGGCGATTGCCCAGGCGGCCCACAAATTGATGAATGCCCACGACTTCACAACGCCGGTGAAAACCGAACTGATGGAGAAGTTGGCGGAAGTTTTGCCGGGCGACCTGAACGGCTTTCAGCTGTACGATTCCGGAACGACCGCGGTGGAGGCCGGCCTGCGCGTGATGCGTGCGGCCACGGGAAAGAACGAGATGATCTCATGTTTCAATGATTACCACGGCAAGACCTATGGCGCGGTTTCACTCGGGCACATCCGTTCGAATGTTTATGGACGGGTCCGCGCGCCGGGGGCTCACATGGTGCCGCGTCCGGATGCCTACCGGCCGATGTGGACGAAGTCCGATGGCACGATCGATACCGATGCCTACCTCACGTTCTACGAGGCCTATATCGACAAGGGAACCGTCGGGGATGTTGCAGGGTTCGTACTGGAACCGATCCAGGGATGGGGCGGATCGGTGATGCCGCCGGACGACTTTTTTCCAAAAATCCGGAAATTCTGTGACCAGCGCGGACTTCTGCTCATGATCGACGAAGTACTCACGAGCTGGGGGCGTACAGGAAAATTTCTTTGCATGGAGCATTGGGACGTGGTGCCGGACATTGTCACGATAGGAAAAGGCTTCGGCAATGGATTCCCGGTGACCTGCGTGGCGGTGCGCGAACCCTACAAGGAAAGCTTCGAAGCCATCTCCGCGTCGAGCAGCTATGGCGGCAACCCGATGGCGTGTGCCGCCGCGCTCGCTTCCACCCAAGTGATCGAGGAAGAGAACCTTAACGAATGGTCTGCACACCTCGGCCGGGTCGCACTCAAACGAATGAACGAAATGAAAGCCGTTCATCCGATTATCGGAGACGTCCGCGCCAAAGGCTGCCTGATGGGTATCGAACTTGTCAAGGATCGGGCGACCAAGGAGCCCTTCGATCAAGCGGGTGCTGAGGTGTACCAGAGAGCCTTCGCCAAAGGCCTGGCCTGGATTCCCGCCGGACACATTCTCCGCATGAGCCCGCCAATCGTGATGGATGAGCAGACGCTCCTGAAAGGGCTGGATATGATCGAGGAATCCATCGGTGAAGTCGAAAAAGTACACGGCTACGCGTGAACAAACGATATATGCGTTATGAGCACAACAACCCCGACACCCGTAACATTATATGAAAACCATCCGATTTGGAATTATAGGTCCCGGCCTTATGGCCCGGGAATTTGCCAGCGCCGCCGCGCGCTGGTGCCATCTGGTTGACCCGCCGGCGCGTCCGGAAATTGTGGGGATCTGTCACCGGAGCCCGATAAACCTTGATTGGTTCAAAACGCATTTCCCGGGCGTAAAACAATATACGTCCGACTACCGCGAACTGCTCGCGAACAGCGAGATCGATGCCGTCTATGTGGCGGTGCCGCACCATCTCCACGAGGAAATATACGGGGCGACCCTCCGGGCGGGCAAACACCTCATGGGCGAGAAGCCCTTCGGTATCGATCTTCCTGCGAACACGGCCATTCTGCGGTCGATTGACGAAAATCCAGGTTCCTTTGTCCGCTGCTCCTCACAGTTTCCATTCTATCCCGCCATGCAACGCATGGGTGAAATGATCGGGAACCGCGCTTTCGGGCGCATCCTGGAGGCCAACACCGGGTTTCTGCATTCGAGCGATCTCGATACAGCAAAGCCGATCAATTGGAAACGCAAGGTCGAGTTTAACGGCGAATACGGCGTACTGGGAGATCTCGGGATGCACGCCTGCCATATCCCCTTCCGGGCCGGCTGGCAGCCGCTCAATGTCCGCGCCATCCTTTCGAACATCGTCACGGAACGCCCCGACGGTAAGGGCGGTATGGCTCCCTGCCAAACCTGGGACAACGCCACCCTGCTTTGCGAGGCGCTTGATCCGGCGGACGGGCTCCATTTTCCCTGGGTGCTTAAAACCCAGCGGATCGCACCCGGACAGAAGGACACCTGGTATACCGAGATCATCGGAACGAAAGCCTGCGCCCGGTGGTCGAGCGCCAGTCCGAACGTGCTGCAAGTGCTGGAATACACCGGAGGTGAGCAATCTTATCGTACGGTCGAGACGGGATACACTCCCGCTTATAAAACCATCACCGGTCCGATTTTCGAGTTTGGGTTCACCGACGCGATTCTGCAGATGTGGGCCGCATTCATCAACGAGTTGGTGACCGGAAAGTCTCCTGCAAAATTCGCCGGATGTGCGACTCCGGCCGAGACCCGCCACAGTCATCGTCTCTTTACCGCCGCGCTGCAATCCGCGAAGACCCACACCACGGTGCACCTATCATGAGAATCGACAATCACGTCCATATCGGATTGAACCACTTTTCTATGTGAACGGTTGGTCGCCCTATGCACTCGGCCTGCCCGAATTTCTGGCAGAGGCGGAACGCGCGGGCATTGACCGGGCCATCGTCTTTCCTTTCGTGAGTTACTTTGACCTCGATATGACGGAAATGCGTACGGGGAATGTTTCGTTCTCGGGGACCTTTGACGGCGTGCCTTACCGCTTTGAAAACAGGCGGTTGCTTGAGGAGGTTTATCGACTGCATCCGAAAGAGGCCCACCGGGTGATGCCGTTCCTGATGGCCGATCCCGGGCGTCATCCAGTGGAACAGGTAGATGAGTGGAATCAACTGATCAAAGAATTCAAAGTGTTTGGCATCAAAATCCAGGCATCGATTCTTAAGTCACCCATCACCGATTTACCCACAAAATCCAGGGGGATGCTCGATTTCGCCGAGGCGCACAACTTGCCACTGCTTATTCATTCGAGCATAGACCCTGCGGATCAATGGTCGCAATGTGCGGATATTCTGCGGGTGGCGGCATCGCGTCCGAAGGTCCGCTTCGTGCTTGCACACTCATGCCGGTTCGATCTTCCGAGTCTGCAGCGGATCGCCGAGTTGCCCAACGCCTGGTTTGACTGTTCCGCGCATGTGATCCACTGCGAGTGCGCCGTGAGGGATCTGCCGGCCGTGTCAGTCGGAGGTTCCCGCTTTCCCAGCGATTACGCCTCACCTGAAACTGTGCTCCGCGATCTTGCCTGGGCGTTCCCGGAGAAGCTCATCTGGGGGAGTGACGCACCTTTTTATTCTTATGCGGATCCGAAGATGCAGCTGAAAAGCAGTTACGCCCGGGAGATCGCCTGCCTCGAATCACTACCCGCCCCGCTTTTGGAAAGGGTCTGCCACCTGAACACGTTGGCATGGCTTCACGGAAACTGACTTATGAAAACGAACCCACAAACATTTGAATTCGAACCTGCAAGCTTTGTCCCTTTTCGTGACAAGGAAGTGGTGGCACGCGTGCGCGCCATCAAACGTGAGGACATTACCCGTCATTCGAATCCTGATTATCGAATCGAAGTCGTACAGGATGCCGATCTCGAGGAAAAATGGACCCGTGATATCCTCAACCGCATCAAGCATTCCGCCGAAGCCGAAGAGCCGTTGGTGATGATGATGCCAAACCCCTGGCCGAACTACAGCAAGATCGCGGAACGCATCAACCGCGAAAAAATATCCTGCCATCGTATCCATACCTTCAACCTGGATGAATATGCGGACCAGGATGGACGGATCGCGCCGGAAACCTGGGAGTTTGGATTCGGGCACGCCTTCAAAAAATACTTTATAAACAAGATTGATCCCGCTCTGCGTCCTCCGGAAAAACAGGTCCACCTCCTCAGCGATGCCTCCTTCCCCGATTACGACAAAATCCTGTCCGATTTGGGAGGCGCGGATATCGCGTATGTCGGGCCGGGGTGGACAGGACATATTGCGTTCGTCGATCCGGACGCGCCCGAATTTGCCGCCGACTCCCTGAAAGAATGGAAAAAGATGGGCACGCGGATCTGCACGCTGAGCCCCTTTACCATCGCGCAAAATTCCTTGCACGGTTGCTTTGGCGCGAGCGGGGATCTGACAGCCGTGCCACCCAAGGCCGTGACCGTGGGGCCCGCGCAGATCCTTGCGGCCAAGCACCGGATCTCCATGCACAGCATCAGCATCGGTGGGAGTTTCCAGTCCTGGCAACGCCTTACCACGCGGCTCTGCCTGCACGGCCCGGTCACGCAGCTTGTGCCGGAATCTGTCTTGCAGACAACCCGCAGCGATGTCTGGGTCTCCGAGACGGCGGCGGCGAACATCGAAACCCGCTGGGATTTGGGCTACTGATATGAACACCGGAGAACCGAGATCGGGAAGCGGAAATCCCGGCGGCCTGCGTGCGGGTTTCGGACGCAGCGATATCACGCCGTGGAAACCCTGTTTCCTGGTCGGTTATCCGCATGTGGAAAGAACCTCCACCGGAATACATGACCCCCTTTTTGCCTCCGCAGTCTGTCTGGAGAATGAGGGGATGCTTTTGCTGCTCATTTCTCTAGATCTGCTCTTTGTCACCGCAGAGTCGACGCGGGAATGCAGGAGGCGGATTGGCGAGGCCACCGGGATTCCTGCGCACAATATTCTGATCGGCGCGACGCACACGCATTCGGGTCCCCACGTCGCGGAAATCCTGGCCTGGAAAGAGGATCCGGTCGTGCCGCCGGTGGATGGGGAATATCTGGCGTTTTCGATGGCAGGGACCATTGAAGCCGCCGTCACTGCCTGGCAGCATCGCGAAGCAGCGGAGGCTGTTTGGACCACGGCGGATGTGCATGGTTTGGCGGGCGGAAACCGGATTGATGCCGATGGCGCTGAAGACCCCGAAGCCGGTTTGTTGCTGATGCGAGGTCTTTCGGATAAATCTCCGATCGCGGTTCTCTCCATCTACGGGATGCACCCCACCGTGCTGCACGAGGACTCCACACTTATCAGTAGCGATTTCATTGCGTTCGCCCGACGGGAGATTGAAACAGCGCTGCCCGGGTCCGGCGTGGTTTATCTGAACGGGGTATGCGGCGACCAGAGTCCGCGCCGCACCGTGAAAGCGCAAACATTTTCCGAAGCGGAGCGGCTCGGTGCCGCGCTGGGGCGACGGATGGTCGAGGCCTTAAAAACGGCCAGCGGCTTCTCGCCCGATTTGCCCCTTGCCGCCACAAGTTCCATGATCGCGTTGAATGGAAAAACGTTCCCGCCGGTTGAGAAGGCGGAAACCCGTTTGGCGGCAGCGCGCCAGCGTTATGAACATCTTAAAGCGACGGGGGCCGGGCATTCGCAGATTCGGACCGCCGAGTGCACGGTTTTTGGCGCAGAGGAAGTTCTCACCCTCGCCAAGTCGGAACGGACCGGGGAAGCCGAAGCGGTCAGGCAAAAATACTGCGAGGCTGAAATTCAGGTACTGCGGGTCGGCAACGCGATGGTTGCGGGCTGGCCCGGCGAGTTTTTTGTCGAATACGGTTTGGAGACGAAGCGGCGGTCCGGTTGTCCGCTGTTCATTTCCACCCTGAGCAATGGAGAACTTCATGGGTACGTGGTTACGCCGGAGGCCGAGGCGTCGGGGGGCTATGAGGCACAGATGAGCTTGTTCCCCGCGGAGGCGGGATCACGCTTCGTGGAAAAAACCATAAAGCTCATTGGAGAGCTTGCGTGATTCTGGCCGCGGATCTGGGGTCCACAAACCTCAAAGCGGCCCTCTTCGCCGAAGACGGCCGACGGATCGGCGAAGCATCCCGCCCGCTTCCTTATGAAATACAGACGGCTTCCCGGGCGGAGTTATCGCCTGAGGCGGTCGCCTCCTGCTTCTTCGAGGTCGTAAATGACGTGCTCACAGCCGCCGGTGCAACTTCTGATAAGATTCGCCGTTTTTCCCTGACCAGCCAGGCCCAAACCTTCTGCATTTGCGACCAGAAGGGCCGCCCCGTATCGCCGTTTTTGGGATGGACCGATCTCCGTGCGGAGACGGAGGCTGCGGAATTGCAAAAGCGGCTCGGGGATAGGTTCCACCAGCATACCGGATCGCAAAAAGTCCGCCCGGGGCTCATGCTCTCGAAAGTGCTTTGGTGGAAAAAGCAGCATGGATTTCCCGGGGATCACCGGATGGTCTCCCTGCCTTCGTATCTGGCCTTGCAACTCGGTGCGGCGCACGTGATTGAAAGTAACCTTGCCGCCATGTCGGGATTCTATTCTATCTCGGACAAGTGCTGGTGGGCGGAGGCCCTTGAAGCCACGGGAATCTCCGCCGCGCAGCTGGGGGATGTTGTCGAAACCGGCCAGGCTGTCCCCACCCGGTCCGAAAGTCGGTTACGTGGATATTCAGAATCCTTGGAAATCGTGTTTGCCGGCAACGACCACACGGCGGGTGCGCTTGGTTGCGGCTGCCGGAAAGGGCGGTCGGTTTTGACGCTGGGTACCGCAGGGGTGTTTTATCGATGGGCCGGAAGGGAGCCCGGTCCCTTTTCCGCGCGTGGTCTCTGGGGGCCCTATCCCGGTGACGGTTATTACGAGCTGTTTCACATCCCCCACGCCTGCTCCGCTCTTGATTGGGCGGATACGTATCTTTTTGGCCACGTGGACAGTCAGCGATTCGTGGAGAGCGCGTGTTTGATTGAAGCCGGGGCCGATACGCCCTTCTTTGACCCGGATGCGTGGGGAAGCGATACCGCTTGGAGCTTTCAAACCCGTATCGAGGAAATGGCCTACGCGACATTGGAAGGCATTGCGTTTGCCCTGCGCGAATGTGCCGGAGAGGCTTCGGGCGCGAAGGCTGACGAAATCCTGATCCTGGGTGGAGGCAGCCGTCTCGATTTTTGGATTCAACTTCTTGCCAACGTTTTCCGGTGTCCGTTTATACGTTCAACCCAAGATGGCCTCGATGGTGCAGCCATGCTGGCGGGGCTGGATCTTCCAGCGGACGAGAGTCAACCGGCCAGCCGGCGATTCCTGCCTCAACCTTCGCGGGTGGTTGAATTGGAAAATCGCTATCAGTTGTGGCTCAGGAACTATCGTGAGCCTAACCCGAACATATTGGGTGCTTGACCAACCCGGTTGCACCTCCCAGCCGGGATCACCAGCCCCTCCTGCGGCGGTCAACCGCCCAACGACTATGCCGACACCTTCACCCTGCCGTGGAATGATTTGAGAGCGGTGGAGGCCGCCATGGAAGCATCCAGGAACGATTTGGCCTGCGTGCTCATGGAACCGTTGTTGGCAAACTCGGGCTGCTGCGAGGCGCAGGAGGGTTACCTGCGGGGCGTGGTCGATCTGTGCCGTGAAAAGGGGGTGGTGTCGATTTTCGACGAGGTGATCACCGGATTCCGCCTGGGGCTGGGCGGGGCCCGCGACTACTTCGGCGTGCAACCGGATCTCAGTGTGTATGCCAAGGCGATGGCCGGAGGGTTCACCATGTCGGCCATCGGCGGTCGGCGGGAAATGTTCGATGTTCTGCGGGATGGCTCCACGATTCATGCCGGAACCTATAATGGATCCTCCTTTAATCTTGCGGCGGCATTGACCACGATTTCCATCCTTTCCCGGGAAGGGTGTTATGAAAACATGCATGCCTACGGATACGCGGTCCGAAAACATCTGGAGGCCGAGGCGGAAAGACGGGGGATTCCATTGATCACCTGTGGTTCAGGCAGCGTGTTCGGGGTGCATATGGGGCTGAACGCACCGCCACGGAATTATGAAGACACCTTGAAAACAGACAAGGCACTGTACAAAAAGTTTCATCGGGCCATGCTTGAACGGGGGGTTCACCTGCTTCCGGACGGACGCTGGTACGTGGGAGCCGCCCATACAGAGGTGGAATTACATCTGGTTCGCCACGCGATTACGGAAAGTTTGAAAACCGTAACCACTTGAGATAAAGAGATATTTCTTCAAACGAATTTTTAGTACGAAACCATGAAAAGGAAACAAGTATGAGACTTACCCGCTACCAGGACCCACAGGGACGCGTTCATTACGCGGCCAACGGAAATCGAATCGAGGGCGATATGTACGGGGACTATTCCGTAACGAACGAGAAGGCGGATGTCTTTAAACTTCTCGCCCCGATTCAGCCCACCGGAATTCTTTGCATTGGGTTAAATTATAAACAACATGCGGCGGAAAGCGGTATGAAGGTGAACGAGTGGCCGGTTCTGTTTACCAAAAGCCTTAACACCCTGCAACATCCCGGGGATCCCATTGAACTCCCGGTTCATTTGAAGAGTGACGAGGTGGACTATGAATGCGAGTTGGCGGTGGTGATCGGTAAGCCGTGCAAAAACGTGTCGCGTGAACACGCTCTGGAGTACGTTTTGGGCTATACCTGTGCGAATGACGTGTCCGCCCGCGATTGGCAAATCGCCCGGGGGGGAGGGCAGTGGTGCCGGGGAAAATCCTTTGACACCTTTTCCCCCCTGGGTCCTTGTTTGGTTACCCCTGATGAAATTCCAAACCCCAATGCGCTTCAGATCAAAACCATTCTAAACGGCGACGTGGTACAGGATTCCAACACCGCAGACATGATTTTTGACGTTCCCGAACTCATTGAATTTCTCAGCGGCAGCAGCACCCTGCTTCCCGGAACGGTGATTCTCACCGGAACCCCCCAGGGAGTAGGTATGGCTGCAAAGCCACCCCGCTGGTTGAAGTCAGGTGATGAAGTGGTTATTGAGATTGAGCATATTGGAAAGCTAACCAATCCGGTGCTTTTAGAATGTGGCATGCGCACTTGAGGTGGGAGCGGGGTCTTTTCTCTCTTTTGACCGTCGACAGGCGGCCTTGGCGGATCTTGCGGGCCTGCAGGTCCCGGTAGCGCCCAGTGGACCTTAATGCGCTATACTCCCTATGATCCGTGTTTCTCTGTGGTGATTCCATCTCATCTTCGGAATGATCTGGAGGTGATTTCCCGGATCAACAAGTTGAACAGATCGGGAGCTTCGGGCTTAACGGGGCTTGGGTGTGGGAGAAAGGAGGAAGCCCCATATCACGTATGAGGTGCCCTGGAACGGTTCGTGCCTCGATCTCGCCGCATCCGAGAGCGGTGCGGATATTCTTCAGGAATGTCGGCAGTCCGAATGCTCTTGATTTCGCCTGATAGAGTGCCAGACGCTGCAAGGCCCTCTGGGAGGCAAATCCCGATTCCGGCAATGCCAAATGTAACATCATGGCTTTATCCAAAAGCGGTTTAACTTCTTCAAGGTCTATTTCCCGGCGCTTGATTTGATACCAAAGCCTGTTCAGGCTCGGAGGATGAAACGCGTATTCATAACAACATTGCAATTCCTGGCGGCTGGTCATGTGTTATTTCCTTTCCATACCCTGAGATCCTCGCGGTAGTTTGCAAGATTTTCAAGTACAATGATGTCAGTGCTGAAAGGTGTTGGCAGCCTTTTGACCGCTTCGACGACATCCTCAAACGAAATCCGGGTTTGTGAAAGCAGGTACTGAATGTCGCCCTGGTCAATTTCATCATATCGAATCAGTTTGCTGGCAATGAGATCCGCTGGTGACCCGCATTTCACCGTAAGTTGAGTTCCCTGCCAGAGCAGCATACTTCGCTCCGGGGCTGGAATGGGCAGGCACAAACGGAGGGCCTGAATCCATTCAATGTGGTTGCTTGCCGCATCGCCAGGCGGGTTTACCGGAATCCCCGCCAGTGAGGCCGCGCGTACAAGTTCCGCATAGTTCACGTCTGAATAGGGGCCCGCAACATCGATGTCCAGACTTGTCCGGTCGGGTTCATCAAGCAGAATGCATACGGCACTGCCATAAAT
>PXDP01000041.1 GCA_003565035.1 PVC group bacterium
ATTATCTGCCGCTGGTGTATTCGCCCACCAAAAAATCACAGGAAGCATTCGAGGCGTCCGTGGCCGGCAGTTGGGTCGAACAGGCTCACGGGGCCGTGATGCACCGGTCACCCAGGCGCCTGGCCTCCTTTTCCTGGCGCGCCCACGGGCTCACCCAGGCCATGTGCCTGCCTCCAGAGGACGGCCGTCTGGCCGAATGGAGCTTGAACCTTTGTCCGGAGATCCGCTTTCTGGGTGATCAGGGCGACGGGGGACACCGGCGCCTGCTTGAGTACGATATTGAGTCCTTCGACGGCGGTTTTGTAACCTGTGGTTCGGTGATGGAGGGTGTGAATGTGAGGATTGACGAGGGCGCGACCTGTACGGATCAGGCGGTCACGCACCTGGCGTTCGCGGCTTTGCCGGATGGCCGGGCCTGTCTCTGCCTTCAGTACGTTGTCGCGGCGGAGGATCGCGTCGTGTATCTGGAGGACCTAAAGGATCTGCATGCCGTGATTCCCAATGACAAGCTCAATCAGTATCGACGGGTCATGCACAGCGCCGCCGGACCGGGCGTTTTGCAGTCCCCTCCGGAAACGGACATGGATCTGGTAATCGAAAGTCCATGGATCAGCGTGGATGACCGTATTGGAATGGTCGCACTGCAGGGCGCGGACCGGATTCGGTTGAACCGCAGTACGGAGCGGCGTGCGGGACGGTACGCATCGCTCTATGTGGAGGAAATCTGTTTTCAGGTGCGGAAAGGCGTCAGCCGATGCCGGCCCGGTGAGGTCCTTTCCGATGTCGGGTTTGCCGTGCTGTCAGGAGCGAAAGCCGCAGAAGTTTCCGGCACGAAGGGAGGTTCGCTTTCATTGGACGGAGAGATGCTCAGAGGCATCTGGGTGGAGGGGGCGGACGGGAAACAGTATGCCTTGGTTGCGAATTTTTCAAAGACCGAGCAAAGTGTCACGATCTCCGGAGAGAAGATTGAACTGACCCCGGGAAAAGCTGTGTTGCGGGAAATGAGCCCGGAGGTCCTGTGATCGCTCCGTAACTGAACCCAATACCCACGCGGCGCCCTGTGGTTTTGTTTTAAACCGCGAATGGACACGAATGAACGCAAAGTTCCTTAATTTCCCGGGATTTTCTGTAGGGTGATTTTTAGAACGCTCCCGGGATCTTACGACTGTGATTCATCTTTGTATAATTCGCGTCCATTCGTGTCCATTCGCGGTTATCCGGCCATTATTTCTCCCCAGGACAGCTCGTGGGGGAGTCTTCCGGTTTTGGCGGCAAGCGCGGCGGCTTTTCCGGCGGCCTCGCCCATGGGCACGGAGTTTCCGGTGACCCGGTAGCTGGAGTGAGCGACGAAGTCCCCGCTGATGTTGCGGCCCGCCATCAGCAGTCCGTCCACATCCGCGGCAACCAGAGCGGGGTAGGGGATGTCATACGCTTTGGACCGCTCACCTCCGTCCGCGAGAGAATACGCCGGGTCCTCTTTTTTGAGCCCGTGGATATCCACGGGATATGCGACCCGGCAGACCGCGTCATCCCGTCTGAGTCCGGTCATAATGTCCTCACGGTTCACGGCATACCTTCCATGAATTCTCCGGCCTTCACGAATCCCGATTTGTTCCGCGGTTGCCACAACCATAAGATCTTCAAAGCCGTGGCCTGCTTTACGCAGGGCCTGTACAATTTCGTTGATTTCGCGGCGGGCCCGCACGGTGGCTTCCGTGACCGCTGTGGCATCAAATGCGGAAACACCATACTCATGGTTGGTCATGATCGAGTAAATAGGGCCCCGGATATGGCGCAGGGTGGGGGAGCGGTAGGAGGGTTCAATGTCCAATCCTTTCATGAACGCAAGAAAGTGCTTCCGGTCCTTGAATTCCTGATAGGTTTCCGGAGATAGTCCGGTGAGCAGTGCCATCATGGACATGGGCTGACAGGTACAGGATTCATCCTTTCCGACCTCGAAACCGCATCCCGCCTGCGCGGCCAGATCTCCGTCACCGGTGCAGTCCACAAAACAATCAGCCGTCCAGGCTTCACGCCCGGATTTCGATTCGGTCAGCACCGTCTTGAGCCGACGCCCCTCGCAGACCGCGCCTGTGACCATGGTGTGATAGCGCAGTTCCACCCCTGCGGTGGTCAGTTTATCTTCAAGCACCTGCTTGGCCTGTTCCGGATCGTAGACATGACCCCCGAAATCCTCCAACAGTTCCTGCATGATTCCGCTTTTGTTCTCCCCGTCGAGAATGCAGGTCAGTAAACCCGCGGTCCAGACACCGCCCAGGCAGCCTGCCAGTTCAATCAGTCTGACGTTTGCCCCCGCCCGCGCTGCTCCCAGTGCGGCGGCAATCCCCGCCGGCCCGCCGCCGCAGACTAGCACATCTGAATGGCCACTGACCTGAATTTCCCGGGCATTTTCGCTGAAAAAACCTTCCTGCGCGTTGAGGGTTCCGCTCGTGCGCAACGTGACCCCGCTTTCAAGAGGACTTTTCTGAAAAGGGATCATATCGTTCTTCTTTCTTATCGGTATGCCCGCCACATTTGCAGGGTGTAGGGGTGAATGGCATTTGGCCCCGACCCCAGCCGTGTTTCCGGATTGGTTTCCATTTCAAAATACCGGTCATAATAATCAAAGAGGGCGGGATGGTTCCAAATTTCCTCCAACCCCATGAGTCTTGCCACCAGCACGTGGGAGATCGTGGGTGCTCCGGATACCTGTCTGTAGCCGGCGCGCCAATTACTGTCGGAGGCTTCCGGTATCTGGTGATTCCGAATCCCCCATTCGGGCATTCCCAGCATGTCCTCTGTGTAGGGAGCCGGGGTCCTGCGGCGGTTCGGCCTGCGAGGAGTGTCGATATGCTTTTGCTCCACATAAAAGGTCTGTTGGTCTTCCTGAAAAATCATACGCGTTTCCGCGTTGGCGTACTCGAGGATCGAATCGTTTCCCAAAGCGAGACCCGCCAGCAGCATGGGCATTTTCCGACCCTGGTTGTGACCGCCGTCCGCATGCCAGGCACCGCCGAGTCTGGCGGCGCCGTATATATCGATGCCTACCTGTACCAGATTGATGAACAAATCTCTTTTCTCCTCGTTGGGAACATCCAACTGGAGGGCGAGCAATCCCACGCCCAGTCGGTGCGCCATCGTGCGTCCATAGGAGGGCTGGTTGCTTTTGGGATGCACATAACGTCCGGTCCAATTCAATTTCAATTCGATCCAGGGGCGTTAAAATTCTTTTGCCAGGGCTTGCAAATCAGTGGGAGCGGCCTCTACAGGCGGCAGTCTTCGCAGGATATCGATGTTCACATCCGCAAGGTTGCCGGGTATGCTTTTGTCGTCACCCTGATAGGGTGGACGTAAGCTTCCGGGGGGAGGGCGCTCCATCAGTACAGTCAAAACCGCGATCGTATCGATTTGCGGATTATCGCGCACCCTGTCCTCCAGAAGGCTGATGGATGATAACAGGGAAGCGGGTTTTGCAATAGGAAGGGGGAGTTGAAGGGCGACATTGTCTTCTTCGTTGTAGGTGTTCCGCTGTATACGCCTGTCGAAAGCGACATCCCGATGGATAGGAGGATTCAGCATGCTGCCATGCATACCGTCCACGCTTGCGGGTGAGATTTCCGTGACCGTTACCGGCCCCAGCACCCACCAGTCGCCGTTAACGAAGCGTCCGGCCTCGACCGGACGGTCAAAGGTCCAGGTGATTCCGTGCTGGCTGACAGACTGCACCGGCTGCGCATGGGCCTGTGCGGAACAAAGGAGCAAAAGTGCAAGCAGGCCGGAGAATAAAATGGGAGAAAGACTCTTGAAGGGGGACATAATCTTTATCTTTTTGTGCCGGAAGTCAGAGTGTTGATCCATAGAAAGGTAACCCTACCAGATGGGCCCGGATGTTATCAAAATTTCTGGAAGGTAATTCATCCGCAGTAACTTTTTTTTCACGGTTTCCGCTTTCTTTCACAAGGGTATGGAAAACAGGACCGCCCCAGGAGTTTGTGGTTGCGGAGACCCGCAGCCAGGACTCCCGGGTTTCAAAGGCGGGTTCCTGGTCGCCGCCAAAATTCAGAACTCCGCCTAAAAGTTCTGTCCGGCCTCCATTGACAGTAAGAAAGCCGGTTGCATCGTCTTCAGTCTTAAATCCAAGCACCCAGAGGGTTCCTCCGTCGTTTACGACCATGGGATGGCCCCGCTCGGGGTTTAACTGCCGCGCCCAGACCTGTTGTCCCTTGAACCGCATACAAACGCGCCCATGATCCCTTGTTCCTGGAATCACTCCGGTGGTGCACGCGACATTTTCCATGAAAACCTTCCCGCCTTCCACACTGTTCCGGTACAGGGAGAGGGTTTGGGTGTGGATGTCCCGCACCACCAAGGGACGGGTTGAGGCATGGTCAATTACCACGCATTCGCCCCGAAATTGCTCCCAGGCAAAAAGCTGCTCGAAAAGAAGAGGCTGGTCGGTTTCGCCCCCGACCACAAAAACGCCCTGCAACGGCATGGCCGCCAGGCGCGGGCCGGTGACCAAATCGCAGTAATGAAAGCAGATCCGCTCCACGCATGCCGGAATAGTCAGAGGAGCGTCCAGCAGGTAGCGGCCCGGTCCGAAATGAATCTCTTTTGCACCCGCATCCAGTGCCCGCTGGATGGCGGGACTGTCGTCTGTGATGCCGTCCCCGACGGTGCCATACTGATCCACGGTCACACTGGATTCAGACCTGCCTCCTGAAGCTGGAGGATCCTCAACCTGCAGCCGGGGGGGGGTGTGCCCTGAATCCACCGGGGTGCATTTCCCATTGGCCAGGGTCCATTCTCCCGGTTGTGGTTTATGGCCTTCCGGATGATCAGCCCAACGTGTAAAACCTTCTGTGGTCACGTTGGATACATACGCGACGCCGCTGCCCAGTTTGAAGGCGTTTTCGCCTTTTCCACTTAAATGAGAGTCCACCAGAACGAGGTGACCGTGGGGACTGCCAAACTCCACCCCGCAGGGTACGTTGGATGTCTGAACCTTGCGTAAACTCATAGAGAGGCTTCCGGCGTAGACCCCGGCCCGGCGCTGGTTTCGCAGTGTCAAGCGTTCTCCAGCCACAAACATGGTGCCGCGCCCGGTATTCAAATGCAGGCCGTAATCAAATCCGTCCACTTCGATATCAATTAGGAGCATACCGGAGGGATTATGTTTTGAGATATGCAGACCCGCCGCTCCGGAGCCGTCCCCTGAACGGATGCGGACATTCCGGACCGCGCCGGAATTGTTTGCGTAGTAATCAAGGCCCACGGCGGAGGGATTGTTTTTGCCGGTGTCAAGGGTCAGGTGCTCCACACAATTGGACATGGCCACATTGCTGCTCTTTTTTCGGAGAAAGTTCAGTAAAGGCTTGCCGGTTTCTCCTGAAAAGCCCGGGCTTCCATCATCCAGTTTGAGGATGCTCCGGTCCGGCCCGTCTCCGCAGAGGCGGAGCTGACAGGTTAAATCACTTCCTCCGGGGGTATTGACCAATCCTTCGATGCGGTGTTCGAGTGTGTCGGAGATACGGTAAACCCCTTCCGGAAAATAGAGGGTGGGGACGTAAGGGATTACCGCTGGGAAGATGACATAGTCTTTTCCGTCCTGTTTCCGGTTTTCCACGCCTCTCGGGTCACGAATGTCATCCGAAGGGAGTTCGGAAATTTCCTTTTCCGTTTTCCGTTGTGCGTCGAGGACGCGCCGCATGAGCGAATCCATGGCCGCGAGAATTGCCTCCGTGGAATCCTGGGTTCCGGAGGGATCAGCGAAATAGGGGGCGGCTGTCACATCCAGTCGGGAACCCGCATCTGTGTTTGGTCGGCTGAAATTGGAGTTCATGATTTCCTTATGCACCCTTTTGTGCCGCCTTTCTCAACTCGAGAAGGTTTTCCCAGGGAATCACACCTGTTTGTTCTGCCCAGGCTTGATATTGTTTTGCAAGGTCTTCAACCACATCAGCATGGTCGGCAGCCAAATCCCGGGTTTCGGAGCGGTCGGCTTCAATATCATACAGTTCCCATTCCCCCGGATATCGCCGGACCAGTTTCCATTTTCCCATGCGCACGGCACGGTTGCCTTCGTGTTCCCAGCAGAGCACGTTGCGGGGTGGGGGTTCGTCAGAAAAAGTCGGAACCATAGAGATTCCCTCCAGGGGGTGGAGGGTGTTTCCCGCGTGTTCCCGGGGATAGGGCACTCCGGCAACTTCAAGAAATGTGGCCATCACATCCGGCAACTGGGCGGGTTGGTGGCGAAGTTCGTCCCGGTTTTGGATTCCCGCGGGCCAATGGACAATGAACGGGGTGGAAATCCCGCCCTCATGAACCCAGTGCTTGTAATACCGGAAAGGGGTGTTGGACACATTCGCCCACTCCACGCCGTAGCTCGCGTAGGTGTCCTCGGGTCCGGGAACAATGTCAGGCTGATTCCCGAAACGAACCTCCCGGCCGTCCACGGTTTTGAATGTCGCCGCCCTGCCGCCAAAAAACGCGCCGCTTGAGGGAACAATTTCCTCCGCACAGCCCCCGTTGTCCGCAAGAAAAATGATCAGCGTATTTTCCAATTGACCGGTCTGTTTCAGTGTGTCCAGAATCCGGCCGATTCCCTGGTCCATCCGGTCGATTTGCGCCGCGTACACTTCCATCCGTTTGGCCTGCCAGTCCTGGTTCTCCGCGTCTTCCCACCGGGGAACGTCCGGGTCGCGGTCGGACAACTTCCACTCCGGTTTGATCAGGCCCATGTCCACCATGCGCTGCAGGCGCTCTTCACGCAGCTTGTCCCAGCCGGCGTCGAAGCGCCCCTTGTATTTCGCGATATCCTCCTCATGGGCGTGAAGGGGCCAGTGCGGTGCGGTGTAGGCCACATACTGGAAAAAGGGCGCGTCCGCGTTCTCCCCGTCCGCGTGCGCGCGGATCTGCCGCACGGCCTCGTCGGATACCGCGTCGGTAAAGAAATACCCCTCGTCCTTTTCGGTGATCGTCAGGGGTTCGTTGTTTCGCTTCAGGCTCAGCGGCTGGTAGTAGTTCGCCGCACCGCCGAGAATTCCGTAAAAGTCGTCAAACCCCCGCTGGCAGGGCCAACTTGAGGTGTCGGTCCCATCGGTTTTATTGGTGACATGCCATTTGCCTGACATGTAACATCGGTATCCGCCAGGTTTGAGTGCCTCGGCAATGGTCACCGCGTTTTGGCTCAAATCCCCCAGATAACCGTCCACCCCGTCATCATACATCATGTGCCCGACATCCGCCTGGGTTGGGTAAAGCCCCGTCAGGAGGGAGGCCCGGGAAGGACAGCAGCGGGCGGTGTTGTAGAACTGCGTGTATCTCAGACCCGCGGAGGCCAAACGGTCCAGATTCGGCGTTTGCACCTCCCCCCCGTAACATCCCAGATCTGAATAGCCCATGTCATCATTGAGAATCAAAATTATATTCGGTTTTTTCAATATACTACTCCGATTTGTTGAAGCGTTCATCTCTACACAGCGGGTGGAAATTCGTAAAGGTTTTTCCATGAAAACCTATTGCTTTTTTTAAAAGATAGAAGGATTGATTAAAATCTCTTTTCGAGGTAGGAGCCAGGAATGTCCTCCCACCAATTCTTTCCTCGTTTAGCCGGTTCCTTCAGTATTTTTTCGGCGGCGCTCCTGTTCAGCCTCCACACCCAACCCCCATTGCACGCCATGGAAAACGCCGGGGATTCCTTTCCCCTCATCGCCCGCTTTTCAGGGAATGCCCGCGCCGCGATCAGCCTTACCTTCGACGATGGATTCCGCCGCGAGGTCGCGGATGCCCGCAGCGTGATCGAACCCCTGGGCATTCGCGGGACGTTTTTTGTTATGCCCCTGGCTATGGAAAGCACACCCGGAAACTTTGTCAGTTGGGATGATTTAAAGATGATGCAGGAATTCGGACATGAGGTGGGCACTCACGCCCGCATCCGGCCGCGGCTTCACGAAGTGGATGCGGATACTGTGTCCGGCATCGTGAACGGCGGCTGGCGTCTCATTCGGGACCATACCGGCATCGCCCCTGTTTCTTTCGCCTATCCGGGAGGCACCGATCAAAATGCGCCCGAAGTTCGGGCGATCATCGCGGAGAACCATCCCTTTGTGCGCGAAAGAAGCAGAAGTGTCGGCTATGGAAGTGCAGGCCGACGCGTCTGGACTCTTGAAAGAGGACAGGCTCGGGTCGAGAAAGCCATCGAAGAGGGTGAATGGATCATTCCGGTGATTCACGCGATTGTGAAGGGATATTCTCCCTTCAACAGTGTCGAGGAATTCCGCACCCATTGCGAGTGGCTGGTTACGCAAAAAGACCAGCTTTGGATCGCCCCCATGGGCACCGTGGCCCGATATGTCGAGGCCAGAGACCAGTCCAAAATCGAAATCCTGCATCGGGGCGACCGCGAACTCCGCTTTGCCCTCGAAAGCGAACTGGATCCCGCTCTGTACAATCAGCCTCTCACAGTGTTGCTTCCCGAACTGCCGGGCGATGCCCCCGCCGCCACCACAGCAGCCGGCTCCCTCCCTCTTCGTAAAACCCCGGACGGTTTCCAACTCGAGCTGAGTTTGGGATCGGGTCCGGTAACTCTCACCTGGTAAACTTATGATTCAACCTTCACCACCGTCAAACATGTCATCTTCCTTCGCAAAATCCGTCACCACCATTCGGGACTATGGCCTTGCCATCAAAAACCAGGTCTTTTCTCCACCGCGGGGGTTGCTGAAACATTCCTTCCTGCAGGCGGGGGTCACATCGTACCCGGTTTTAGTGGACTGGGACGCGGTTTGGTCCGGTTTTTTCTATCTGGGGGAGGGAGATCCCGCTCCTCTCAGGGACTCCCTGCTGAATTTCCTGGATCACATAGGACCTGACGGCAAGGGCCAACGGCGCATTGACATTGAGCGCTACAGTGCCATGCCGTATCAGATTCGCCCTTTTCTGGCCACCGGGGCCTGGGTCCTGAGCCGCGAAATCGGTACAGACTGGCTGGATGAATCCGCGCTGACAAAGCTGCAAAATTATCTTGGCTACTGGCACCGGGAGCGGTTGGGACGGCACGGCCTGCTGACCTGGCTGCATGTGGACGAGGGGTTCGCCGATAACGGTCTGCAAAACTGGTCATGGGAATCCTGTGCGGTCGAGGCGGTGGATCTGAATTGCCAGCTTGTCCGCGAGCACCTGGCCCTGGCCCGTATCCTGGAAGCCGCGAACGACCCCGCCGGCGCGGCACGGGAGCGGCAATACGCGCGAATTCTGGCCGAACGCGTGGAGGCGGCGTTGTGGCAGGAGGAATTCGGAGGCTACGCCGGCCTCTACAGCCCGCCCAGGCGTTTTGATCCGAGCGAGCCGATTCTTGTGCACGGCTACAGCAACCTCTGGCCACTCTGGATTGGTATTACGCCTCCGGAACGGGCCCGGCGCGTCATTGAAACCCTCCTGCTCTCTGAAGAACAGTTCATGTCTCCTTTCGGGATCCGCACCCTGGCCAAAAGCGACCGTTGTTTTAACAACATGGAGCACGGCTACAGCAATCCCATGCAGGGCAGTCCGCAACTGGGTCCCGTCTATTCCTCCAACTGTTCCAACTGGCAGGGTCCGGTGTGGGCGCTGCCCAACCTCATGGCCCTCGATATCTTAAGTCACTACGGATACAAAGCCGAGGCGGAGGCACTGGCGGAGAAGGTGGTGGGTTTCTTTGCCATGGCCCTGGAACGGGATGGATGCTTCCACGAAAATTACCACAGCGAAACCGGGGAACCTCTCTGCGCACCCGGCATCGTCTCCTGGTCCCTCTGTTTCGCACATGCCCACAAACACCTCGCATCCCCACGGTTTGCGGATCTGGTTCAGGATGCGCTTTTGAAGCCGTGAATGGGGGCTAATGCCGCCAGCAGTTGTGCCAGCAGACCCATGCCCCAGGGCGCTATGACGCGGTGGGGGCCCCGCTGAAGATCGATGCCTTCCGCCTCAGGTTTATTGCTTTGCGAAACGCCGCGAAGCCATCCGTCGGCGGACAGATGGTTCATCAATCCGTCCTTCGCCCGCCGGGCGGTGCGGAGGTGTTCTCGGCCCAGCATTCCCTGCCGAACGGCCAGCGCAATCGCGGCGGCGATTCCGGCGGAGCCGGAGCTGTCGGGCAGCACCCCC
>PXDP01000169.1 GCA_003565035.1 PVC group bacterium
TCCCGAAACCGGCACCTTCTGCCTGGAGATCGCCCGCGCCGCCAAGAAAAACGGAGCCCTGATTTCTTTCGATCTCAATCACCGCGCCTCCTTCTGGAAAGGCCGTCAGAAAGAACTCCGGGACATCTTTCATGAAATCGCCTCCAACACCGATATTCTCATCGGCAACGAAGAGGATTTCCAGCTTTGCCTTGGTGTCGAAGGCCCCGAAGCGGGCGGTGAAGGGCTGACAGAAAAAATCGACAGCTTCAAAGGCATGATCCGCAACGCCCAGAAAACCTACCCCGACACCCGCGTCTTTGCCACCACGCTGCGCGAAGTCATCAGCGTGGACACCCACCTCTGGGGCGGAATCATGGCCGTGGGTGACCAGTGGCACGTGGTCGAACCCCGTGAAATTAAAGTGCTCGACCGCATCGGCGGCGGTGACGGGTTTGTCGGCGGGATGCTCTACGGGATTCTCCGCGGCTGGGAGCCCGAAAAGTGGATCCAGTTCGGCTGGGCCAGCGGTGCCCTGGCCGCCACCCTGCTCAGCGACTACGGTCAGCCGGCCGACGAGGAACAGGTGTGGAGCATCTGGCAGGGGAATGCGCGGGTTAAACGCTGATGATTTTCCACAATCCTGCCATCGTTTCCGCTCTGCTGGGATGGACCCTGGCGCAATTTATCAAGTTTGCCACCCTGTGGGTCAAAAGCCGCAAAATTGATTTTACAGCCTTTGTCAGCACCGGGGGTATGCCTTCCGCCCACTCCGCCAGTGTCTGTGCTCTCGCGGCCAGCGTAGGAAAGACCACCAGCGTCCAGTCCCCCGTATTTGCGGTGGCACTGCTGTTCGCTGTGATTGTCATGTTCGACGCCCAGAGCGTGCGCCGCGCCGCCGGTCAACAGGCCAAGCTCCTCAATCAGATTGTCGATGAACTGTTGACCGAGCATCACCTCTCCCAGCAGAAACTTGCCGAACTGCTTGGTCACACCCGCCTCGAGGTTTTTGCCGGCATGGGACTCGGCATTCTTGTCGGCCTACTGGTTTAAGGCCTCCGAATAGGCGGCGATCTGTCCCTGCGCAACCGCCGTCCAGGCATACCGCTCCCGAACCAGAGCCCGGGCTTTCCGCCCCATCACCGCCCCCTCCTGCGGGTATTCCGCCAGCGACACCAGCGTTTCCGCCATGGCATCGACCTCCCCGGGCAGGCGGACCGCCGCACCTTCGGTAAACCACTCGTGCAAATCGCAGGCGGCGCTCATCGCAATAGGCGCACCTGCGAGCCCGGCCTCCAGCACCGCCAGGCTGCACCCCTCGGATAAACTCGGGAGACAGAAGCACACGGTATGATGCAGGGCCGCCCACTTTTCCCGTCCCCGCAAAACGCCCGGAAACACCACCCGGGAGGTCAGCCCCAGTTCATCTGCCCGTCGGGCCAGTGCATCCCGCATTCCGTAATCCGGGCCGGCCAGCACCAGAAACAGGTTCGGATGCGCCTCTGCAATACAGCCAAAAGCCTCCAACAGGGCGGGCAGGCCTTTAACCCGGTCAAGCCGACCTAAAAAAAGCAGAAACGGACGCCCCGCCAGGCCCTGCAGTTCCTCGCCCACCGGCTCCAGATCCTCTTCGGGAAAGATTCCGTTCGGAAACACCCGAACGCGCGAAAGCCCCTGCCTTTGCAGATGCTCCCGTTCTTCTTCCGACAGCGCATGCACCCAGGCCGCCCGCCGCCAGCCGCGCTCCCAGCCCAGGAATTTCTTCAGGATAAATTTCTCCGGCCGGTGATGCTGATTCTGCCAGGGGTGCAGCATCGAATGGGGCGATATCACATAAGGAATCTTATTTTGCAGTGCCCAGCTCTGGACCCGCCAGAGGACAGGCTCCCAAAGACCGTGGAGATGCAGAAGGTCCGGATGCTCTCCGGCCAGCGCATGAAGAAAGGTTTTTGCATTCCACCGGTCGGAAACACGGTCATGGTTCACCGGAATCCGCCGCAAATCTCCAAATCCGGGAAGGTCCTGAAAATGCCGGGTGATTTCCAATTCGTCCTCCTCCCGGATCCCATAGCAAATTCCTGCGTCCACTCCTGCCCGCGACTGGGCCAGCGACTGAGCCAGCGACTGAGCCAGCGACTGTGCCAACGCCATGGACAAAGCCGATTTGGGAAGCCCCCCCATCCGCGGATTCAGCGAGGCAATCACATGGCGAATACGCATGCAGCCTCAGGGTCTGGACCAGGGATCATTCGGGCGGATGGAAAACTCCTCCGGCCGAAAGCGGCGAATATCCAGACCCTCCGAAGCGGTCGGCTGACGGGACGGGCCGGACGCGGGCGCCACCGTCGGCAGTTGCGGCCGGGTCACCGGCTCGTTCCGGATCGCCGGAGCAAAGGTCCCGGCGGATACCGGAGAGGGAGAAGCGGGTGAGGGTCGTTCAACCCGGACGGGGACCCCCGGCGCCTGGCGGGTCTCCGCCGGTGTCGCGAACCGGGAGGTCGCCGGTTCCGAAAAGCGGGAACGCCCCCCCTCTCCTCCCGCAAAAGGCGAAGGCCTTTCCCGGAGACGTTCATTACCGGTCTCGGCCGGGGCCGGCCCCCCGCCCATGACCGGAGCCATCCGCATTGCGGGCTGCAAAACCGGTGCGGGCCGGGCCGGCTCATTGACACCTGTGCCGGGAACGGTTCCACTGTCCGCCCTTCCCGCCCGGTCCTCCGCCTGCCGTTCACGCCCCCCCTGAACGGGCGCCATCGAAATGCCCTCTGCCGTCCGGTCCCGAATCGAAAACGACGCATCTTCCCGCTCCTGCCCGTTCTCAGCCGCCTCGCGGGCGGCCCGCTCGCGCAGATCCTCCGCCTCCATTTCCCGAGCCGCCATCATTTCCCGAAGAGACCCCCAGTCCATCACTTCCTCCTCCTCTGGCTCCCTCCGGTCCCGCTCATCCGGCTCAACCGGAGGCAGGTCGTCCTCGCCCAGAAAATCGACTGGCCGCAACCAGGAGCTGTTCCGCTCCTCTTCCCGCTCGCGGTCCCGATCCTGTGACGAGTCTCCCTGCACAGGCACCAGAGGCGCCATCGTGGCCGCCGGCAGATCCAGGGCCCGGTTCCGCGGGACCACCTCACGCCGGGACTCTACCGCGCTTTCGTCCCGTCCTCCGACGGGCGCCGCCTGAAACAGCGCATCCACCGGCAGCACGGTGGGCGCCTGATCGTACACACGCGGAGTTGACAAAGGCCGTCGCCGAGTAGAAGGTTCTCCATCAGCCTGCACGACCAATGCAGCCGAAAAACACAGTAAACATCCAGTCAGTATGATTCTCATATCCAATATCCTACGCGAAAAAGCCTCCGGGGTCAAACGTCACCTGAAGCTCGTCTGCGTTCTGCTCCTTTCCGCCCCCGCGATCCTGACAGCCTCGGTCGAACTCATTCTCCACGGCTCCACGCTCACCCTGCGGGCCCATAACGCGAGTTTATACGATATTCTGAGCGCATTTGCCGCTTACGGCATCACCGTGGACGCCCAGCCCGGCATTCAGTCCCGATTCAACGGAGACTTGGCCGACACGCATATCGACGCGGCGCTCGACCGGATCCTCCGGCAGCACCCCCACAACACCACCTGGCGCGAAATCCCTTATGGCCGCGGTTTTCTGCGTGTTCTCTCCGGAATTCAGGTCTATGCGCCCGAACATTCCGATACCGACCCGCTGCTCCGCATTGCGCCCGGCCCGCCCCGAATCCGGCAGCTTCCCGGTGGAGAAGCCTATCTTGCAGATGAAATTCTCCTGGGCATGAGACCCGGAACCGATGCGGACCGCTTCCGCAGGCTCCTCGCCTCCATGGGCGGACAGGTTATCTCCGTTCATCCACAGACCGGCATTTACCGTATCCGGCTTCCACAAAACACCAATCTCCCCGCCCTGCTGGGGTCGCTGGCCGATGAAGACAGTATTGCCATTGCCGAACCCAATTTCGTATATACCCTGCCGCCCCCGCACGCCCGGGAAACCGCCCCATCCGTCGCAAGCGGCCCGTCTCATTCGTTCCGCCCACCTGCGGACGGCCATCCCGCCCTGGCGATTATCGATTCCGGCGTGACCCCCTCCCGCCTGCCCGGGGACATCCTCCGCGCCAGCCGCGATATCACCGGTGCCAACCTTCCCCTCGAAGACCCCGTCGGCCACGGCACCCACATGGCGCTCATCGCCGCCGGGCTGAGCACCACGCCCGACGGCACTACTTCAGGGGACGCGGTGCCTCTGGTTTCCATTCGCGGCTTTGACGCCGACGGCAACACCCACACCTACGGACTCCTTGAGGGGCTTGCCTTCGCCGCCGAATCCGGTGCCCGGGTCGTCAGCATGAGCTGGGGCGCCTACACCGAAAGCGCGATTCTTGCCCGCGCCTTTCAGCAGGCGTCAGACCAGGGGCTGATCCTGCTGGCCAGTGCCGGAAACGACGGCGAAAACCGCCTCATGTTTCCCGCCGCCTATCCCTCCGTGATTGCGGTCGGGGCCGCCGCGGCCGACGGCACCCGCGAAGCGTATTCCAATTACGGACCCGGACTGGATCTCCTGGCTCCAGGCACCGCCATTCTCGCGGAAGGTGAAACCCAGCGCCTTCTCCGGGGCACCTCTATGGCCACCCCCCGGGTCGCCGCCGCCCTCACAACGTACCTGCATCTGCATCCCGACACCTCCCCGGCGGATGCGCTGCAACACCTGAGAGAACGTCTGACCGTTGTCGAGACCTCCGGAAACGAAACGCCCGGAAACGAAACGCCCGGACTCTTCGATGAAGCAGCCCGGGCGCGGTTTCTGGGAGTGGACCTCAACGATCAGTAATCGTCTTCGTCGTCCTCCTCGCCCAGATCATCCCCGTCATCATACAGATCATCGTCCTCGCTGTCTTCATCCTCTCCGTCCTCATAGGCGAGCGGATCGGTTGGATCGAGATTTTCCTGATCAATCACATCAATCATCCGCTTCAGACTTTCGGCAAAATCCTTAAGCCCGGTGGCCGGTACGATGATCGTGTCACGATGTCCGCGGACATCTTCGGTGATGCGAAGAAGAATTCCCCGCTGATTTTCTTTCAAATCAAAAAAGAAAACCTTCCGTTCGATTTGAATTTTTTCACTGGCAATCGTTTGTTCCATAATCAGTCTTCCTTGTCTTCCTTGCGGAGCGTCATAACGCTCCTTTCTGTTTACGTCCTCGTTCCAGGCCCGGGTTTCCACCTTGGAAACAGTTCCACGGATGCCCAATGAGCGACACTGAACATAAAACTACAGAAAAAGTCGAAGGGTTCAACCAAAAAAAACCCGAAGAATCGGAACAATCCCCCCATCCCGCGATGGACTATTTTTCGCGCACGGTGCCGCCCACCACCAGCGCCGCCGCAATCAGCACCAGATTTTTGACAATGTACTGCCCCTCCATCGTCAAGCCAAACGGAAAGGAGGTGAAACACACCTCCGGCAAAAGAATCAGCGGCATGAACGTGCCCGGCATCTGAAGAAACAGCAGTGCAATCGCCGCGCGAATCATTGGACGGTACATCAACCCCAGACCGATTGCCACCTCCCAGTATCCCAGCAGCGGAACAAACCAGGCCGGATTTACCCAATATACCGTGTTGGACACCAGGTCCTGCGCCGGACTGATCCCCAGCGGCTTCAGGGCACCAAACCAGACAAAGATAATGCCCAGCGTCCAACGAAGGGAAAGAATCCCATATTTCCCCATCCACGAGGCAATCGCGGCATCCACACGGTCGAATGAAATTTTATCTGTTAAACTTTTCACAATAGACACATACCCTGGGAATCCGGTTTGGCAAAAAAAAATCATTCAGGGATAACCCCTTCGCCCTCACGTCACGGTGTCGGCCAGTTGAGACGGTTTCGGAAAATCCCCGCCGGCAAGGACTTCCACTAACACCACGGAAATATTGTCAAACCCGCCCGCATCATTGGCGGCATTCACCAGATCCGCCGCGGGATCCAGCGGTTTGTGCTGCAGAATTGAACAAAACTGAGGGCGGCGGACCATATTGTATAACCCGTCACTGCAGAGGATAAACACATCCCCCTTGCGGACCTCCACCGGAGTCCGGTCCACATCAACTTCCGGCCGAACCCCAACGGCCCGGGTGATCACACCGGCCATAAACACCGGCACCAGCGCGCTGTCACTCAACCCGGACTCCGCCGCCATAGAGTGATCCACCGTAAGCGCCGCCAGATCAAAATTCCGGTAACGGTACACCCGGCTGTCCCCCACATGCAAAATACAGGCCTGCTGATACGAGGTGACATCAAAACACATCAGCACCACCGTGGTGCCCATCCCCTGAATTCCCCGGAGTTCGGCCTCTTTTTTAATAACGACACTGGCAGCATTGATCGTTTCTTCGATTAAATTCAGCTTATCCTCGTAGGAAATATCTTTCGGTTCGAGAAGCTCGAAGGATGCCGTCAGCATTTCCACGACTTTACGGCTGCTGTAATCGCCCCCGTCCACTCCGCCCATTCCGTCGGCAACGATAAAAATGCCGTGCCGGGCGACCACGCCGAGGGAGTCCTCATTGCGTTTGCGCCGCTTGCCCACATCCGTACGGCTGTAAATGCGGAAGGGGCGCTGCGGCATTGATGGTTTAGGCGTCTTTTGAGACATGTGCCTCTGATAAGACATCAAACAGACTTTGGCAACACAGGAACATGCCAAATTTATCCGAAGGGCTCCGGATTCAGGTTCGCCATTTTCTTGACAAAACACACTTTTTTTGTAAGGTTTTCCTTCATTTTATCTGACTGAACAAACGAACACCTCCCGTTCCAGCCGAACGGTTTGATCTCCCAACGGAAACCCCTTACGTATGTCATCTAAAACCAAAGCCTCCGCTTCAAAGACATCCATCGCCTCAGAATCCTCCGGTCGAAAAGCCACGAAGGCTTCCGCTGCCCCCAGCAAATCGGCCAAAAAGCCTAATGATTCTAAAAAAACCGCCGCGAAAAACGCCTCTTCTGCAACCGCCAAAAAAACGGTAAAACCGGCCCCGTCCCAAAAGTCCTCCGGCAAGACCCTGGCGGCGGACAAAAAGAATAATGCAAAAAAACCCGTGAAAAAATCCACGCCAGGCGCCGCGAAAAAACCCACGGTCAAAAAAACTGCGGCACCCAAAAAACCGGCTCAAAAAACATCCGCTAAAAGCAGTGCGGTGAAGAAATCGGTGTCACCCCCCAAAAAACGCCCGGTCAATAAAACCAAAAAGACCTCCCCCGGCGGCCAAAAGCAGGCTGAGGAAGAAAAGAAGGTCGCTGCGGCATCGGAGACATCTCCGCAACCGTCCGATCCCTATGAGGATGCGGCCGAAAAACTTCATGCGGTCAAGCAGGCGGTCAAACGCAAAACCAGGGCCGGGAAGTCCGATGAGGATGACGAGGACGATGAGGGGGACGAATCGGAAAATGACAACACGAACACCCCCCTGCCCCGCGCGGAAAAAGCCAGCCGCCGGGACGCGCTGATCCAGAAGGGCGCCGAGGAGGGCTACCTTCTGCTGGAGGATATCGTCACCCAGCTTCCCAGCACCGCCAAAGATCCGGATCAGCTCGACAGTGTGCTGTACATGCTCAAAGGCATGGACATCGAAGTGCTGGAACCCGGAGAAGTCGAAGCCTTCAAAGCCCGCAAACAACACGTCGCCAAAGAAAAAACCGCGGAAAAAATGGACGTGCTTGACGATCCCGTCCGCATGTACCTCAAGCAGATGGGCCAGACCCCCCTCCTCTCCCGGGAGCAGGAAGTCGAAATTTCCAAACGCATCGAAGAGGCCGAAATTCATACCTGCGAGATTTTCAACCGGATGGGCTGCTCCACCGAAGCCCATCTGGATTTGCTGCAACGCCTCGAAAATCAGTCCGAACGCTTTGACCGCATTATCAACGACAAACATGTCGAAAGCCGCGAGAAATATTTCAAGCTGCTGCCCAAAATCATTGCCAACATCGAAAAATGCTCTGAAACCGTTTTGGAAAAATACCGGGCCCGCTGCAAAGCCAAGCCCGAAAACCGCGAGAAATGCGACAAAGCACTGAAGCAGGCCCGGGACAAACTCGCCGTCAGCTACGACAAGCTCTATCTCAAGCAAAAAGCCATCGAGGATCTGGTTGAAGTCGTCAACCGCTATCACGCCGAATACATGGAACTCGACCGCAAAACGCGGCGGATGACCAACAAGCGCACCAAGCTCTACGTCGAAAGCCAGAAACGCATGGCCGAAATTGAAGAACTCATGCGCATGGAGGGCGACGAATTCCGCCTCGCGTATGAACAGCTCCGTTTCTGGATGCGCAAAGCCCTGCGTGCCAAAACCGAAATGGTCGAATCCAACCTCCGCCTGGTGATCAGTATTTCCAAAAAATACACCAACCGCGGACTTTCGTTCCTTGATCTTATTCAGGAAGGCAACATGGGGCTGATGAAAGCGGTGGAAAAATTTGAATACCGCCGCGGCTACAAATTCAGCACCTACGCCACCTGGTGGATCCGGCAGGCCATCACCCGGTCCATTGCCGATCAGGCCCGCACCATCCGCATTCCCGTGCACATGATCGAGACGATCAACAAGCTCATGCGCATGCAGAAACAGCTCGTGCAGGAACTCGGCCGCGAACCCACCCCGGAAGAACTCTCCGAGGAAATGACCATGCCCATCGACCGAGTGCGGGCCATCCTCAAAATTGCCCAGCAGCCGATTTCGCTCCAGTCCCCCGTCGGAGACAGCGAAGACACCAGTTTTGGCGATTTTATCGAAGACAAAGCCGCCGACAGCCCCGCCGACATGACCGCCCACAGTCTGCTCAAAGAACGCCTGGGCGATGTCCTCGAATCCCTCACCATCCGTGAACAGGAAGTCCTCACTCTCCGCTTTGGCCTGCAGGACGGCTACAGCCGCACACTGGAGGAGGTCGGCCGCAAATTCAACGTCACCCGCGAACGTATCCGCCAGATTGAAGCCAAGGCCCTCCGCAAAATGCGGCATCCCACCCGTCTGCGCAAACTCGAGGGTTTCCTCGAATCCAATGCGTAATCAAGAACGCATTTTAGTCGCGATGTCCGGCGGTGTGGACAGCAGCGCCGCCGCCGCCCTGCTGGTGGAACAGGGGGTTGATGTCACCGGTGCCTACATGAAAAACTGGATCAACGAGGAGAATATCCTCGGGGACTGTCCCTGGCAGCAGGATGTCCGGGATGCCCGGGCGGTCGCGGACACTCTCGGGATCCCTTTTGAAATCGTCAACCTTATGGATGACTACAAATCCCGGATTGTGGACTACCTGCTTAAAGGCTATGACGAAGGGGTGACGCCCAATCCGGATGTCATGTGCAACCGGGAGATCAAATTCGGCGTCTTCCGCGACTGGGCCAAAGCCCGGGGCTTCGATGCCGTGGCCACCGGCCACTACGCCCGCTCGCGGCTCAATCCCGATGGCTCTCGGGATATCCTCACCGGCCTCGACCCGAACAAGGATCAGACCTATTTCCTTGCCATGATGCAACCGGAACAGGTCCGGGATGCCCGCTTTCCTGTCGGAGAACTGCTGAAACCGGAGGTGCGTGATGTCGCCCGCCGCTTCAAGCTCCCCAACGCCGAAAAAAAGGACAGCCAGGGGATCTGCTTTATCGGCGAAGTGAAAATGTCCGATTTTCTCAAAGCCTATCTGCCCGATGAACCCGGAAACATTGTCGATCTCGACGGCAAAACGCTGGGCACCCACACCGGCCTGCATTATTACACCCTCGGACAGCGCAAAGGCATCGGCGTGGCCTCCAATCTTTACAAAAAAAATTACGTGGTGGTGGAAAAGCGCAAGGCCACCCGCGAGTTGGTGATTGCCATCGAAGAGGAGGACACCCCAAAGCTCTACAGTGATGCCTGTCTTCTGACCGGGCTGAGTTTCACCGGTGCGCCCATCACGGAACGCCGAGAAATGCTCGCCCGGGCCCGGTACCGGGCCCCCTCCGAACCCATCACGTTCA
>PXDP01000509.1 GCA_003565035.1 PVC group bacterium
AATGTCCGATTTTCTCAAAGCCTATCTGCCCGATGAACCCGGAAACATTGTCGATCTCGACGGCAAAAAGCTGGGCACCCACACCGGCCTGCATTATTACACCCTCGGACAGCGCAAAGGCATCGGCGTGGCCTCCAACCTCTACAAAAAAAATTACGTGGTGGTGGAAAAGCGCAAGGCCACCCGCGAGCTGGTGATTGCCATCGAAGAGGAGGACACCCCAAAGCTCTACAGTGATGCCTGTGTTCTGACCGGGCTGAGTTTCACCGGTGCGCCCATCACGGAACGCCGAGAAATGCTCGCCCGGGCCCGGTACCGGGCCCCCTCCGAACCCATCACGTTCATTCCCCTCCCCGACGGCCGTGCCCGGGTGGAATGGGCCCACCCGCAACGGGCCCTCGCCTGCGGCCAAATTTGCGCGCTCTATGACGGAGACATCCTCCGCGGCGGCGGAATCTATGCCGAAATCTTCACCTGCACCTGATTTGGCGGAATCTTTCCCCCTTGCAGATTATTCAAATTCAGAGTATCACGTTTGAATGATCTCACGTGAACACAAACGTTTCCTCACCGTCCTCGGCCTCCTCGCGCTCTTGGGCGTCATTATTTCGTTTCTCAAGCCCCCGGTGGACTCGGGCACCGCCACTACCTTCGGGGGACAGACGATGGGGACCTATTATATTGTCACCCTGGCCGGGGTGGACGTGCCCGACGAGGAAACCGACCGCCTGCACCGCTTGGTCGAAGCCGAACTCCGCGACATCAACCAGGCAATGTCCACCTACATTCCCGACAGCGAAATCTCACGCTTCAACCGCTTCCGCGAAACCACCCCCTTCCCCATAAGCCCCGCATTCCGCACCGTGATGGAACGCGCCTTTGATCTTTATGAGGATCTCGACGGATACTTTGACCCCACCCTCAGTCCCCTGATCAACCTCTGGGGCTTTGGACATACCGGCACTCCTGAAGAGGATCCTCCATTTGTGGAGATCACCCTGGCGCTCGATCGGGTGGGACTCCACCGGATGCAACTCACCGACGAAGGCCTCGTGAAGGACTCACCGGACATGGAACTCAACCTCTCCGCCATCGCCAAAGGCTTCGCCGCCGACCAGGTTGCCGACCTGCTCTTCAACGAAGGATTTGTCAATGTCTTCGTGGAAATCGGCGGCGATCTGGCCGTGCGCGGCAAAAATCCCGCCGGTGGCCCCTGGCGCATCGGCATTCAGGTCCCGGAACGGGACGGACCCGAAGATATCCTCATGGTCATCGGCCTGGAGGCCGGCGGCATGGCCACCTCCGGCGATTACCGGATTTTCCGGGAGCATCCCGAAGGCTTCAGTCATCATATCCTCAATCCCCGCACCGGACGCCCTGCGGTCAGCACCCTCACGTCAGTCACCGTGATCGCCAAAGACTGTATGACTGCGGACGCCATATCTACCGGTCTTTTTGTCATGGGGACCGAAGCCGGTTTGGACTGGGTCAACCGCCGCCAGGGGGTGGAGGCGCTGTTTATCGACCGTGTGGACGGAGAATTTGTCCGCAGCGCCTCCGACGGCTTCGACCGTTTCGTGCTCGAAAGCTTATAAGCGCAAACCGCGCGGTTCCAGCGAATACAGGGCTGTCGTAATCGCAAACGCCTGCTCGATGGGCATTCGTTTCAGTTCGTGTCCCCGCCCCCAGGAATCGGAAAACAAAATCTCCCGGGTTTCGAGATTGTAGCCAATAATCAGGCGCAAATGGCCGCCGGCCGTCTGCGGAATGCCCGGTTCGGGGACGATGCCCAGCATGACCCCCCAAATCAAGGGTGCCCCCGCGTCCACGTAGCGCCGCACCCGCGCCTCGAATCGGTTGAATTCCGTCCGGCGGGCGACACGGCTCTCCACCAGGGTGTCGCGGTCGAACATGTTATAGACCTGATCCACATACACAACCCCGGACCGGGGCAGATTGATTTCACGGCCGTTATTCTGACGCGCGGTGCGGTTATACTGATCCACCATCCGCTGAAATCCCCTGAAATCCCAGGAAATATGGGTGTTCAGCGAATAACGGTACTGGCGGGCGATCGATTCCAGAGCCCGTCTCAGCTCATCGGAGCCGGTGCCGGCCTCCGCCGAAGAACCAGCAAGCTGGGCGATTTGATGCTGGTCCACATCCTGACCGAAATACCGCATCACCCGCTCCGCTGTCGCCGTGGCGCAGTACCCTTTTGGCCCCTGATCCACCATCGGCACATTGCCAATCCAGACATCTCCGGCCTCATTGCGCTGAATATTCTGCAGAATATCAAACACGTTCACAAACGTCTGCGAATGGGCGGGCAACTGCGTGGTGCTGAATTTCTGTACCGACAGCCGGATATACTCGGCCGTAAAGGGAACCGCCCGCCCGTCTTCACGGCGCGGCGGCGAGTAGGAGAACGACAGTTCGAAGCGGTGATCCGGAAACTGCCACATCAGCACATCGTCACGGACGCGGTTGCTCCGGGAACGGTTTTCGCCGGGAAGCGGCTGCCGCCGAAGCCGCTGGGTGATTGTGTCGCTCAGTTCTCTGACCAGCCCCTGAAAGGCCTCCTGCGACATCGCCACCTGCGAATCCCCGCGGTTGAAATAGTAGGCAATCAGACTGTGCGGGGTCCCGTCCTGAAAGCGCACCACCGCCTCATAGGCCCGATGCCCGAAAAACGTCCCCTGCGGCGGCGCCGCCCGGGAGGACACCCCCTCCTCCATCCATCGGAAATCCGCCCGCTGCATGTGCTGCCCGAATTCCTCCGCCCGCCACTGCCAGAAAGCCGAATTCGGGGCCAGCAGATTCTCCAGCGGCAGTGCCTCGCCGTCAGAGCCCTGCCCCCTCGCAACCGATAGGCACAAAAACATGCCCGCCACCGCAACGATAGGGCTCAAACCGATTTTACGCTTTCTTTTCGGGGTCATCATATTATACCGCCTAGCATGAGTTTGAAAAAATACAACATATGGACCATCGGATGTCAAATGAATGAAGCTGACTCCCGTCATTTAGGCAGTCAGTTGGAAAGTCTCGGCTATGCGATGACCGAAACCGCGGAGGAGGCCGATCTGGTGGTGCTCAACACCTGTGTCGTCCGTCAGCAGGCCGAGGACCGGGCCGTCGGCCGTCTGCAGTACGTCTCCGAACTCAAGCGCCGCAATCCCGAACTCAAAATCGGCCTGATGGGCTGTATGGTCGGCATGCGGGAAGAGCCCCGCCTCCGCAAACAGTTTCCCTTCGTGGATGTGTTCATGCCCCCCTCGGATCCCGCCCCGCTGATGGACTACCTCCACGGCATGCGCGATGAGGATACCGAGGCCCGCATGGACGAAATCCGCACCAAATCCGTGCAGAGCGCCATTCAGGACGAGGACTACATTCTCCCGGCCCTGCGGCGCAACAACACCGTATTGGCCAACGTGCCCATCGTCCTCGGCTGCTCACACGCCTGCACGTTCTGCATCATTCCCTACCGCCGCGGTCCCGAACGCTCCCGCAAACCGCAGGATATCCTCGACGAAATCCAAAAACTCACCGATCAGGGTGTCCGCGAGATTATGCTGCTCGGTCAGATCGTGGACCGCTACGGCACCGATTTCGACGAAGACTATGGTCTCGCCGAGCTGCTCCGCGATGTGGCGCAGAATGAGGACCTCCTCCGCATCCGCTATCTCACCGGACATCCCAATTACATGACCGACCGCATCATCGAGGTCACCCGCGATCTCCCCAAGGTGATGCCCCATTTTGAACTCCCCGTCCAGGCCGGCAACGACAAGGTCCTCGAAGACATGAAGCGCGGCTACACCAACGCTGACTACCGCCGCCTCATCGAACGCGTCCGCCGCATCTGCCCCGACAATACCATCAACACCGATATTATTGTCGGCTTCCCCGGCGAAACCGAGGAGGAGTTCATGGACACCTATCACCTGCTCAAAGACTTGGAGCTGGATAAAATCCACCTCGCCAAATACTCCGTGCGCCCCAAAACCATTGCCGCCCGGAAAATGGCCGACGATGTCACCGAAGACGAAAAAGAGCGCCGCCGTCTGATGATCGATCAGCTCTCCGAAGAAATTTTGGGCCGCAAAAACCAGCGCTGGCTCGACCGGGAGGTGGAAGTTCTGGTGGAATCGCGTCACAAAGGCAAATGGCGCGGCCGCACCCCCCACAACCGCCTCGTCTTTTTCGATGCCGACCGGGAACTCACCGGTGCGCTTGTGGATGTGCGCATCACCGCCGCCAGCCCCTACAGCATGCAGGGCGATCTTGTGGACGTGAAAGTCGGCCCCATTCCGCGCGCGCCCGACCTCAGCCGCATCCCCATGTTTCACCGCCCCCTGGAACGCAAAGCGGGGCTTCAACCCGTGGCGGGCTGATGGACCCCCGGCCGCGGATTCTGGACACAGCCTTTCCGCGGCAGTGCTGCAGTTGCGGCACAGAGATCAGCCACCCCTCCGAAAACGGCCTTTGCTGGGACTGCCGCAGTGCGACCCACAGCCTGACCCCACCCTGGTGCGAACAGTGCGGCATGCCCATTGCCGGGCGCGTCGACCACAGCTTCCGCTGCGCCCGCTGCGAAGAAACCCGGCCGGCCTACACCCTTGCCCGCAGCCTCTACCGCTACGAAGGCGGAATCCGCGATGCTATCCACGCGCTAAAATATCACCGCGATTTTTCGGTAATTCCCGATCTCGCCCGCCTGTTCGCCGCCGGGATTCTCACCCATGTACCCGATGCCGCCGCCGCTCAGCTCGTGCCTGTCCCCCTGCATCCCCGAAAACTCCGCAAACGCGGGTTTAATCAAAGCCACGAACTCGCCAAAGCGATTTGCCTCCTTGTGCCCGGTGCCGCAATCTGGCCGCACCTCCGGCGGGTGAAAGACACCGAAACCCAGACCCACCTCAGCGCCTCCGCCCGCCGCCGAAACGTACAGGGCGCGTTCCGGGCGGCGCGCACCCCTGCACCCGAATCCGTGATTCTGATTGATGATGTCATGACCACCGGCTCCACCGTGGATGCCTGCGCCCGGGCCCTCCATCAGACCGGCAGCAGGCATATTTCCGTCCTGACACTGGCAAGAGGCTGAAACCGCCCTGCCGCAGATCACCTTTCGCCCGTAATGCCTTGATTTCCATGGGCGAACCGGTATTCGGTCCGCATGAAATTTCATCCGGTTTCCAATAAAGTCGATTTCCCCAAAACTGAAGAAGACATCCTCGCCTTTTGGGAGGCACAGTCCATTTTTCAGAAAAGTCTGGATCAGCGCAAAGGCTGTCAGGAGTTTGTGTTTTATGATGGCCCCCCTTTTGCAACCGGCCTGCCGCACTATGGCCATCTGCTGGCCGGAACCATCAAAGACATCGTGCCGCGGTATCAAACCATGCGCGGCCGCTATGTGGAGCGCCGGTTTGGCTGGGATTGTCACGGTCTGCCCATCGAGGAACTTGCCCAGAAAGCCCTGGGGCTGGAGGGAAGCACCGGCATACTTGAAGCCGGGGTGGATGTCTTCAACGAGCAGTGCCGCTCCATGGTGCTGACCTACGTGAATGAATGGCGTAAAACCGTTACGCGTATGGGGCGCTGGGTGGATTTTGACAATGATTACAAAACCATGGACCCGGCCTTCATGGAGACCATCTGGTGGGTGTTCAAACAGCTCTGGGATCAGGGCCGTATTTACAAGGCACACCGGATTATGCCCTACACGTGGAAGCTGACCACGCCGTTGTCGAACTTCGAAGCCAACCGGAATTATCAGGACGTTCAGGACCCGGCGATCACATGCCGGTTTAAACTGACCAATCCGGAGCCTTTCGGTCCAGAGGCGTATTTCCTCGCCTGGACCACAACCCCCTGGACACTGCCCTCCAACCTGGCACTCTGTGTGGGGCCGGATATTGACTACATCGCGGTGCGCGACACTGCGGAGGGCACCGTCTACATTCTGGCCGAAGCACGTCTGAGCGGATACTACAAAAAAGAGAGCGACTACGAAGTGGTGAGCCGCTGCAAAGGCAGCGCCCTGACCGGACTCGGCTATGTGCCGTTGTTCGATTTTTTTGCCGACCATCCCGACAGCTTTGTGGTGCTGGCGGATGCCTATGTAACCACCGAAGACGGCACCGGAATTGTCCACATCGCTCCCGCCTACGGGGAGGACGATTACCGGGTGGGCCGCGCCGCCGGCATCGAACTGGTGGATCCGCTGGATGCAGAGGCGAACTTTACCGATGCAGTGCCGCCTTTCGCCGGACAAAACTGCAAAGAAGCCGATAAAGCCATTATCCGCGCCCTCAAAGACATGGGCAAACTCGTGCACCAATCCACGATCCAGCACAGTTATCCCTTCTGCGACCGCAGCGACACGCCGCTCATTTACCGGGCCATCGATGCCTGGTACGTGAAGGTGGAGGATTTGAAAGAGCGCATGACCGCCAACAACAACGCCGTCCACTGGATGCCGGAATACGTGGGCTCCAAGCGTTTCGGCAACTGGCTCGCGGATGCCAAAGACTGGAACATCTCCCGAAACCGCTTCTGGGGTTCCTGTATTCCCGTCTGGGTTTCCGAGGACGGAGAAACGTCAATCTGTGTGGGGTCCATCGCTGAACTTGAAGCCCTCTCGGGCCAAAAAGTGACCGACCTCCACAAACATATTGTCGATCAAATTACCTTCGAAAAAGACGGACAGACCTTCCGTCGTACCCCGGAGGTGCTGGACTGCTGGTTTGAATCCGGGGCAATGCCTTACGCACAGCAGCATTACCCCTTTGAACATGCAGAAGGATTCAACGACCGTTTCCCGGCTGATTTTATTGCCGAAGGGCTCGATCAAACCCGTGGCTGGTTCTACACCCTGATGGTGCTCTCGACCGCACTGTTTGACAAACCCGCCTTTAAAAACGTCGTGGTCAACGGACTGGTTCTGGCGGAAAACGGCCAGAAGATGTCCAAGCGCCTCAAAAATTACCCGGATCCCGTCGAGGTCGTCAACCGCTGCGGAGCCGATGCGGTCCGCCTCTATATGATCTATTCCCCGGTCGTGCGGGCTGAAAATCTTGCCTTCAGCGAAGACGGGGTGAAACAAATTCTCCGTGATCTGCTGATTCCCATGTGGAACGCCTACAGCTTCTTTGTCACCTACGCAAATACCGACGGATGGGACCCGGCCAAACGCGCCGAGGCTGAGAGCGACAACCTGCTGGACCGCTGGATCCTCAGTTCAATGGAAAAACTCAGTGCCGAGGTCACGGATGCCCTGGACCGCTACGATCTTCAGTCCGGCGTCCGCCCTTTTGTGCACTTCATTGAGGATCTCTGCAACTGGTACATCCGCCGCAGCCGCCGACGCTTCTGGAAATCGGAGGATGACACCGATAAAGCGCAGGCCTATCAGACCCTGTATGATGTCCTGCTGACACTCTGCAAAATCGGGGCGCCCTTTGTTCCGTTTATCACCGAGGCCATCTACCGCAATCTGAGAACCGGCGATATGCCTGAATCGGTTCACCTTTGTGACTACCCCCAGTTTTCAGGACAGCACCGCGACGGTGCCCTGGACGGGCAAATGGCCGTGGTCCAGACCGTCGTTCGTCTGGGGCGCAGCCTGCGCAGTGAATACGATTTGAAAGTGCGGATGCCGCTGAAAGGGATTCATGTCGCCACCCGGGACATGAGCCTCCAGCAGAATATCGACGAATTGAAGCACCTGGTCATGGACGAACTCAACGTCAAAGAGGTCTGGTTCGGCGAGGAGGAGACGGCCCTGGCCACCTACAGCGCCAAGCCCAATTTCAAAACCCTCGGTCCCAAACTGGGGGCCAAAATCAAAGTCTGCGCAGGCGCGGTGTCGAAACTCGACACCGCCGAAATCAGCCGGGTGCTCCAGGGCGGAACCCTGGAGGTGGATCTGGGCGGGGAACAACTGTCCCTCCGCGCCGAAGATCTGCTCATCACCCGGGTGCCCCGCGAAGGCCTGGCCGTTGCCAGCGAAGGCGCGATTGTCGTGGCCCTGGAAACAGAACTGACGCCTGAACTGGAACGTGAAGGACTCGCCCGCGAATTCGTCAGCCGGGTGCAGAACCTCCGAAAACAGGCCGGCCTTGAAGTTTCAGACCGTATCAACGTCCTGTATCGGGGATCAGACACCCTCGCCAAAGCCCTCACCGAGCACCGCAAAACCGTGATGGAGGAGGTGCTTGCTCTGGAATTGAATTCCGCGGAGAGCCTCGAGGGAGAGACCTGTGATCTCAACGGGGAAACCGCCGTCATTCTCCTTTCAAAAGCCTGACCCCAAAACGGGGCAATCCGCTCCAGAACCAATAAAAACCCCATAAACGCAGTGTTTATGGGGTTTTTAAATTTGGTGGGCGATACAGGACTCGAACCTGTGACCTCTTGCGTGTGAAAGAGTTGGAGGGTGTTCCCGTGGTCCAGATGATGCGGAACTCACAGGCGAACGACCCCTGGGACCGGATAACGTACGACAACCGGCTTCTGGAGTACTGAGCCCTTTGGGACGAATCGTTTCTGCGGAATCCGCAGGCTGCGAAATCCGCTTTGTCAGTGAATCGGATTCCATCCGGGTGGATGTAACCGCCATACCCAGCGGCCAAAACGGGGCTCTGCAGGTTACCGTTTTCAAGGGCGGATTTCTTCACTCGGTTCATTCTCTGGAATCCGGAAAAATCAATCATCTGGTATTAAAAGGCATTGCATCCGCAACGGATCCTGTACAGGAGGCTCAAGAGGCTTTCGATCAGATCCTGCGGGAGTTGCAGACCTCATTTAACCACCCTCCGCTTCATTTGATCGAAGGCTCCGATCTGCTATCGCATTCGATAATCTCCGCGTCCATCATTTCACCCCTTGGGAGGGGGACACACGGACAGCATCGCTCCTGACCCCGACCGACACCGACCTACTCAGTACAACACGTGTCTCCAGCTTTCGCTGTGTCGGACCCGGAAAGGATTGCCGGAGACTCCAAAGCCAAAACGCCGAATTCCTAATCACGCTTGTTGCGGGTAACGCAGGGTTTAGGGATGAACACACCCTCTCCCGTCGCATCCGGCGTCTTCGCCGGGATCAGCTCCGCGCAGGCGATGAGAGACGGAGGGGTTTTTATTCATAATGTTTCATCTTGCCGCTGATGTTATGTATGTTACAGTAAATTATTGAACTATTTTCTTTTCCTTATAAAGGGAATCCTTTAATTAGTAAGATTAAATATGAACCAGCATATTTTTTTTACTTGGAATTATTTACATACAACCCTTACATGGAAAAATGACAAATGGGTAAGACGAGTACAAAAGAAAACTTACGGGTTCTAACACCGGAAAAAGCGTTTTTTATTGGCGTAGACTCGGACGGGTGCGTGTTCGACAGTATGGAAATCAAGCATAAGGAGTGTTTTTGTCCTGCCTTCATCAATCATTTTGGTTTGCAGGGGGTCAGCGGTTTTGCGAGGGAAACGTGGGAATTTGTGAATCTGTATTCAAAAACCCGGGGACTCAACCGCTTCAAGGCCGTAGTGGAAGCCATCAAACTGTTGAACGAACGGCCCGAAGTTCGGGAGCAATTGGGACGCGCCATCGACACCCGCGAACTGGAAACCTGGATCTCCCTGGAAACCAGCCTGAGTGAAAAGCACCTGGGGCGTTACATACAGGCAAACAAGCACGATCTGCTGAAGAACAGCATTTTGATTCAGGCCCTGTGCTGGTCCATCGACGTGGCACACGCGGTCAAACTCATTGTTCACGACCTTCCCCCCATCGCCGAAGCCAAAAGCGTTCTGCAAAGCCTTCCGGACAGGGCGGACTGTCTGGTGGTCTCCCAAACCCCCTCCGACGATCTCGTCCGCGAATGGGAGGAGCACGATATCGCCCGCTATACCCGTATGATTGCGGGGCAGGAACAGGGCACGAAAACCGAACATCTGGCTCTGGC
>PXDP01000472.1 GCA_003565035.1 PVC group bacterium
CTCTCGCTGGAAGCCCGATCCATCACCCTGAACGCCTCCATCCGCGCCGATGGACTCTCCCTGCAGTCCGACACGCTGCTGCGCCTGACCCAGAACTTCCAGGTCTCCAACGGACTGGGACGGATCAATTTGATCGATGTGGATGAACTCCGCCTGGATTCCAAGGGCGGGATTGGCGACATCTTTATGCCGATATACTTCCGCGCCAACGTGGTCGAGGCCCATTCCGGCGGCATCGCCGGGGTTTATCTGGCCGGACTGAAGAATACCACCGTCGGAGATGTCAGCTTTGGCGACCTCGGCACCGGCACCTCCGGGATCACCACCGGCGGCGGCAATGTCCATATCGTCAACCTCATAGGCGAACTGGTGATCGACTCCGAAATCAAAGCCCGCGGCGGCCGGATTGCCCTGACCAGTGAACAGATGGCCGTGAACGCGGAGATCTCCAGCCGGATCACCACCTCCAGCGGTCAGCTCTTCCGCGGAACCCTGCTGCTGCAGACCCTTTCGGTGAGAACGCGGATTGATTTGGCCACGGATGCCCCCACTGCTCCCGGCAGCCTGCATTTCACCGCCGATGAAATCAACCGCTTCATGAGCGGCTTCGACAACGCGGCACCCACCTTCTTCCTCGACAGTGCCGGCAACCGCATCATGAACGCCGCGCTTCCCGGCATCACCATCGGTCGCGCAAACGGCCGTCACCAGATTACGCAGGCATCCTTCACCTACACCGAATCGATCACCCTGCGCGCTCCCCATCCGCTCGGCGGCCTCCGGATTCTCGGAACCCTTTACTTTGATGTCTCCCCCGAAACCGGAGACATGCCCACATTTACGTACATTGGAGGTAACGGATGAAAATAAGTTCTTTTCAAGGTTGCCTCTATCCCCGCAATGAATCATTATAGACAAAGTCAATCTTCAGTGCCCTCTGTGAAAAAACCACAACACGAGACCTCATATCAACTGGAAGCTCTCGAACCCAGAATCATGCTGAGTTCCGAAGGGGCGGAAGCCCTTGCACCCGGGGCCGGAGCGATTGTTGAGGCCCTCCATTCGGCACCCGAACCGGAAGCCATGTCTCTGCCGATGGGCGCGGAGGAGGAACTGCTCATGGTGGCGGCCTCTTCAGTGGATCAGGAGATTGACGGTGATTTTTCCACAAACGCTGTGCCGATTAATGTGGTGGATGGGGATTTAAAACTGGTGCATGTCCTTGGTCAGGAGAACTTTTTCGGCGAAAACACCTATTATTTGGATACCACCAACGAAATTGCGCACGCCGACAATCCTCTTAATTTGCGCACCCCGGGGGGGGCGGATATCTTTATTGAAGGCGATATCAAAGGCTCCGGATTTGAAGAGGGCGGAATCCTTTATTTGAATGCGGGCACCGGAGGCAACATCACCATTCAGGGCAATATCGGTACCCTGCAGGAACTCGGCCGCCTGGTGATTCTAAATGCAAACGATGTGACCATTAACGGAAACGTGATTCTGGGAAGATTCACGCAGCAGGACGGGCAGGGAGAGACAATCTTTGGTTCGAATACCACCAAAACCGTGGATATTCGCGATGGCGATCTTAGAGTAAATACCGCTTCCGAAATCACGTTCAACAGCAGTGTGCTGGTGCGTGCCGGCGGGAACATGGTTTTGGAAACCACCTCCGCATCGCTGGGGGCGATCCATCTTCAATCCGACGTGGAAATCATCGACGGCACTCTGCACGTCGTCAACACCCGGAACTTCACCGCGCATTCCGATGTGACCGTGGGCGGTGCTATCCTTCAGGATGCCGGAATCGAGACCACCCGCTTCTGGGGTGAAGTCGAGGCCGACAGCATCGATATTCGTGCCAACGGTCATATCCGTTTTCACAGCTTCGTCCGCCTGCAGGAGGGCGACATGATGCTCACCTCCAACAACGTGAAATTCCAGGGGATGCAAAACAGCATTCTGGGGGCAACCAACAGCGCCGGCGATCTGCTCTCCAATCTTTGGGTTCGTCCGATTTCTGAAACCGTCTCCATGGATATCGGCGCACCGGCCAGCGCCGGCAGCACCATGATCTTCAGCACCAGCGATATCTCCGCGATCGCCCCCGGATTTCAGTCCATCAATTTCGGATACGAGGTCGGGGCGGATAATCATATCCGCATCGCCCAGGCAACCTTCCGAGATCCCTTGAACATCTATGGCGGTCGGATCACCGTGTCCGGCCCGCTTCAGGCTGAAGGATCTCTTACCCTCAATGCCGCCGAAGACAACCTTGTGGTCAACGGCGGTCCCGTCCGGGTCGTCAATCAGCAGGTGGACAACGTCTGGGGCGACAGCGCCATTCAGTTTAACGCCCTGCAGGGAGACATTCGCCTGAACAACAGCGCCGTGGTGGAAATCGAAAACAACTCGGATTCTGATCTCAACCAGGGATCGGCCATTCTCTTTCAGGCACCCAACGGCGCCATTCTCAATCCGTCCGTAGGAACCCTGTCCCCCTCCGGACTTGTCAATGGCCGGGATCTGACCCTGCACGCCTCCGGCGACATTTCCCTGGTCACAGAAGTGAAGACGCTCACCGCGGCCACGACGGGAGAGGGGGATATCCATATCCTGGAAACCAGCGACCTGCATATTCTTTCCGCCCTGACCGCCGACGGCTCCATGATCTTTGACACCGGCGGTGAAACCCGGATCGACTCTGCCATCTCGCAAACCAATCATGCCGACAACACCCTGACCGTGGATGTGTTCAACGGAGATTTGCGCGTCGGCACCCTGGATTTCGGAACGCTCGGGGACGTAACCCTGACCACGGAAGAACGCATTCTCGGATTGCCGGTACATCAGGTGACCGGAGACGTGCTCACCTTGACCGCCGACAAAGGCATTGGCCTTGGCACCGATCCCCTCCGGATTCTGGGCAATCAGCTCCGGGCCGACAACCGCCTCACGGGTCCAGTGGTCATCCGCCAAGTACAGGACCGTTCTCAATTGCGCGCCTCGATTGTGAACCGGGGAACCGAATCCACCCACCATATCAGCCTGTTCGCGGATGCAACCGATTTGTATATTGACGGAAACGGTGTGGAAAGCGACTCCGCCTCCGGCATCCGCATCGAAACCACCGCCACGCTGACCGTGGAGGCGGATATCCTTGGCAACGGCGGTCCCTTGACGCTGCTCGCCGGCGGTGCCGCCACGCTGGTGCCCAATGTGCTGATCTCATCCGGCGGCGGCGATCTCTTTTTCCGGGCCAACGGCAATCTGATCATGAACGCCACTGCGGTCCTGGCTTCCCGGGGCGGCAATTTGGCCGTGGACATGCAGGGGAACATTCAACTCGGCCGGGTGGAGACCCGCACGCTCTCCGGGGAAGCCTTCGGTCCGCAAAGCGCATGGGGCAATGCTTCCATCGCCGCGACCGGCTGGATCCGGGACACCCAGGAGAATTCCTCCGGCAACCTTTTCGCCCGCCAACTCCGTCTCCAGGCCGGCACCGGGATCGGCCAGCTCCCGTCACCCACCGAAAACACGGTCGAGCTGAATGCCGCCACCCTGGCCGCCCGCACCACCACCGGCGTGATGGCCCTCCAGGCTCTCGGCGCCCTGCGGGTGGACACCGTGGCCTCGTTTGAGCCTGAAACGATTCTCGAAACCGGTTTCCGAAGCTCGGAAAACGCCACCACCTCCCTTTCCGATGTTCGGAACGCCGGCGGCGGTGACATCCTTCTCACCGCGGCGGGAACCCTGACCCTGACTTCGGCCACCGATGCGGTGGTGACCGAGGGAACCGGCCGCATTGTTCTGCAGGCGGATGCAATGGTTCTGGAAGGCGCCGTTCGCTCCTCCGGCGGCAATCTCTCCCTGCAGGCGGAAAACAACATCACCCTCGACGCCACCAGTGATCTGGTGACCACAGATGCGGCTTCAATTGCCGTCCGCTCGGCCGAGGGTGCTCTCCTGGCCTCTGCCGCCTCTGCAATCCAAACCGGATCCGGCTCCATTGCGCTGTCCGCCTCCCAAAATATCACCCTGGGCACCGTGTCAACAACCGGAGCGGTGGGCCTGCGCTCCCTGAATGGCTTTGTCCGTGCCGCCGCCGCCGGCGATTCCGGGCGCACCGTGGTGACCGCCGACTCGCTGACGCTGGACGCAGAAGACGGCCTGAACGGCCCCTCCGATGCCTCCGAAGTCTTTTTCCGTACCCAGGTCAATACCCTGAGCCTGCTCGGCGGGGCAGGGGACAGCTTCCGGCTTCAGAACCAGGGCACTCTGACCGTGGATACCGCATTGGTTTCCGCACCGCTTTATTCTCCGCTGATGATTTCCAGTCCGCTGACCTTCGGTGCAAGCGATGTGATCCTTTCCGGATCCGGCGATCTCTCGATTGTCATGGATGCGGGTGACGGGGTGATCGCTTCTTCCCGCACCGTCAGCACCGGCGGGACCGGCACCATCACGCTTCAGGCCTCCGGTCAGTTCATCATGCAAAACGATGCCCGCATCGAATCCGTCAACGGCACCATCGCGGTGACCGCAGGCGGCGATATCTCGGTGGCCCACATGCAATCGGTGGACGGGGACATTGAGGTGACCTCTACCGGCGGCCGGATCGTGGATACCGATCCGCAGGCGATCCCTGTCGATTTTGCCACCGTCGGGCAACTGACCCTGTTGGCCGAAACCGGAATCGGGATCGATGCCACCGGTGAATGGAATACCCTGACGGTGACCCTGGGCACCCTCCGGGCGGAATCCGGCAGCGGCGGAATTTTCGTCTCTTCGCAGGAATCCTTTAACACCAATGGACTGGTGACCCGCGGCGGCGATGCCCCCATTGTGGTCAGTTCCGCCGGCAGTCTTCTGTTGCAGGGGAATGCCTTGGATGTCGCGGTGGATGCGCACGGCGTGCTCGTCCTTCAGGCGGGCGGCGGCCTGATACAGACGGTCGGCACCACCATCACCTCCGGCGGCCACGCATCCCTCTCCGCTGTCGGCGAGATGATTCTGGCCTCGGTTGCCACCCCCGGTAATCTGGCCTTGATTGCGGATTCGGTGATGGGCATCGAAGGGACCATCGGCATTGAAATTTCCGCCGATGGTCTGCTTTTGGATGATGTGGGAACCGCGGGATCGCCCCTGCAGCGGCTCCGCACCGCGGTGAGTGCACTCGCAGGTCTTGTGACTGGTGGGACCCTTGCGTTCGATAACGATGGGGACCTTACTCTGGGAGCGTTCATCAGTGTGTTGACCTTGCAGGTGCAGGCGGCGGGCGCCCTGGCCACCAATACCCGCACCCAGACCGGCGACCGGACCCGCGTGTCCGGCCTTGGCGATGGTGTCTTCGCGGGGATCGACGGTGATTTGACCGTCAACGCCCTTATGGACTCCACGCTTGAGGTGAACGACACGTCGGCGGTGCTTTGGCAGGTCAGCGGTTCCCAAGTCTGGAACGGCCTTTTTGATCTCGGCGGCGCCAACCTCACCCTGCGCGCGGATGCGGATGTGGTTCTGGCGGCGGATGGTGCCTCCCTCACGCAGGGGGGGGCTCTGTTTATCGAAGCCGGCAACGAACTCTGGCTGCTGGAGGATGCCGTCCTTAATCTCGGCACCGGTTCCGCCCTGCTCCGGGCTGAATCCCGCGCACGGCTGGATGGACAACTGATCACCTCCGGTTCCGCCGGGGTAATTGCCGGAACCGAACTCTTCACCACCGTATCGGGCGGTGCCACCCGGATTGCCGCCAGCGAGCTGATTCTGCGTGCAACCCAGGGGATTGGTTCCGACGCTCTGTCGCTGTTTACGGCGGTCAACGGATTTACCGCCCTTTCCGGGGCGTTTGGCATTTACGTGGAAAATACCGGGGATCTGCACATCAGCAACCTTGGCTTTACGGTGCCCTCGCTTCAGCTCAACGGTGATGCGCTCATTGCCTTCTCCGGCCACCAGGGCGGTGTTCTCACCGAACAGTCCGGATCCCTCCGGGTGACCACCACCGGGGAAATGACCGTGGACGAAAGCGCGGCCGTGATTCGCGCCTTCCCCGGAACGCTCTACGAGCTGTCGCTTCTCTCCGATCTCACCTGTCCCGATGGAAATCTTCTGAGCGTAAATTTTGAAGTCATCCGCGACGGCACCGGTCCCATCGACGCCTCCGAAGAGCAGGACGGTTCCGATCTTCGTACCGGCGAGCCCGTCACCACCGCCTACAGCGATGTGGACGGGGTCCTGAAGGTGTTTGTCCGCAATGGGGTGAGCACCCTTCAGGAAATTGTCGATGCCATCAACAGCGAAGTGGACTTCCCCGGGTCTGTTCTTTTAGCCAATGGTCCCTTTGATGGATCCACGGTGCTGGATCTCGCTCCCGGTGCCGAAACCCAGTTCTTCGCCGCCGGTGGGCGCAACGCGGGAGTGGTCAGCCAAATTTCCGAACAGTTCTCCGGCGGTCTGGAGCCGATTTCCGCCGTCGCGGATGTCGTCGTACCCGGACAATCCTACGTCCTGCGCTTCACCGCTCTGAACCCCGGCGAAGCCGCCAACGATTTCAGTGTGATGCTTCTCGACGACGGTCCGGGCGAACGTCTGACCCAAGGTGCCGATCAGGCCGAAGTGGAGTGGGACGATGTCACCGGCGAATTGCGGGTGTGGGTCAATTTCGGGATCACCACCACCCAGACCCTCCTGGACGCGGTGGAAAACGCTAATCTCACAGATGGTGTCCCGTTTGCCGTCGCCCTGTCCGGCGCTTTCGCCCCGGTCAATCTTTCCGATACCCTTGGCGATGCTCCGGTGACCCTGACCTCGAACCTGTTTGCCACGGCCACCCTGCGGCCCAACGGCCCCAACAACGATATCGAAATCACCGCCGCTGAGGCCGGACCGCTGTTTAATGGCATTACCTTCCGCTTTGTGGATGACGGGCAGACACCGGACCTGGGTGTCCGGACCTCCTTTAACGGAACGACCAACATTCTCACGATCTTTATCCAGAGCGGCGTAACCACCGCCAATCAGGTGGTCAATGCTGTCAATGCCGGTTCGCTGTTCACTGCACAGCTTGTGCCGGAAGTCTCCGCCCCGAACAACGGCAGCGGCGTGATTCAGGCGCATCGTTTCCTCCTCACCGGCGGAGCGGTCGAGGTTCAGGCCAGCACCATCCTCCGTATGCAGGGCACCAACAATGATCTGGTCATCACCGCCAATGAAGAGGGTGATGACGAGAACGGAATTGAAGTGCGCTTTGTCCGTGATGATACCCTGCTGCCGGGAGAGGCACAGGCCAGCTATAACAGCACCACCCGCATTCTGGAAATCCGGGTGGATCCCGGCTTTACCAATGCCGGCACCATTCGCAACGCCATCAACACCGGCCCCAACAGTGCCTCGATTCCGCTCACCGCTGAATTCCTGGGGGAACAGGACGGATTCGGCAGCATTCGCATTGAAGCCTACCCGGCCACCTCCGGCGGCTCCGGTGCGGTGCCGGTCGGCACCTTCGTTGCGGAGGGGAACAACAACGATTTTGACATGGTCGCGGACTCCGATGCGCCTTCGCTTCAGAATATTCGCGTATTTCTTGTGGATAACGGCAGTATCACCGACGGAACCGCCACTGCGGAATACCTGAGTGGTCCCAAGCATTTGGTGGTCAATCTTCAGAGCGGTGTCACACCGATGAGCGCGGTCCTTGCCGCGATCAATGATCCGCTCAACGGCGTGCCGGTCACCGCGACCGCCGCGGACGGGAATGACGGCTCCGGGGTGTATCATCTCAGTGCCACCGGATTCCTTGGCGGCGCCGATCCGGTGCGGGCCACCAACAGCACCGTTCTGCCCAACGGACTCGAAATTGTTCTGGAGACCGAAATCGACGGCATCATCATGAACGGCATTCAGGTCGTTTATGTTCAGGATACGGCCCTGCCCGCAGGAACGGCCACGGCGGAATTTTTTGAATCCGAAGGGGTCCGCCTGTTGACCGTCCGTGTTGCGGATGCCAACACCACCGTCCAGGCGGTTCAGGATGCTTTTGAGGCGGCGGATGTCCCCTTCCTGGTGCTGAATCTGCTCGATATCGCCGCCGAAACGATGGGTCCGCTCGCCTCCACGCCCGAAGGACAGATTCACCTGGTTTCCGGCGGTGACCTCCGCCTCTCCGGCCGCATTCTCACCGAGGCCGGCTCTGTGGAAATTGAAACCACTGCGGGCGGCGATCTTGTTTTTGTGGACGAAACCACCCGCATTGTCGCCATGAGCGATGTGGACATTCTGCTGGCCGGTTCGTTTGTGAACGAAGGCTCGCTGGAAAATCCGCTCATCCGCAATGTGCGTGATGGCCTGATTCGCATCGAAACTGGAACTCGTACCACGCTGTCGTCCGAGCCGGTGCATCTTCTGAGCCGTGGCGATATCGACATCGCCGGTGCTGGAATCGCCACCGCCAATCAGTCCGTCGAACTGCTGGCGGATGGCAATATTACCGTCAGCGGTGTGATCGACACGGGTTCCGCGTCCATCGTGTTTGATGCCGGGGACGGCATCGTGCTGACCGACACCGGAGAACTCAACGGCGGCGACACCACCTTAGATGCGGTAAACACCCTTGCACTGGACGGTCTGATTTCCGCCACCGGCGACGGCGATGTACTCGTCACCAGTGCCGAAGGCGATATCCTCATGGGCGGCGTCTCCTCGGTCACCACCGCTTCCGGTGATGTGATCTTCACCGCCCCGGGCGACATCGGCATCACCTCGATTGCCTCCACGGGTTCCGGTACAATTACCTTGACCGCCGGGGGATCCATTTTCGATACCCATGCCACCGACGGAGTCAACCTGTCCACCGCCGGACAGGCGTTGCTGACCGCTCAAACAGGTATTGGCGGGGTGGGCGTTGCGGACCTGAAGACGGAAGTCGGGTCTCTCCAACTCCGGAATTTTGGTGAGGAGGGGGATATTGTCATCACCCAGACCGCCGGCATGCTCGAAATTACCGAAATCACCCAGAATGCGGATGCCGACGGCGAAGGCTGGGTCATCGTCAATGTGGAAGACGGCACGCTGATTCTTTCCGGACCGGTGGATCTTGCCGGGGAAGGTTCTCTGCGGGCTGTGGCCTCCGGCGCACTGAGCGTAGAAGCGCCGGTATCCCTGCAGGGCGGCACCGTGACCCTGCAGTCCGGTACAAATCTGACAATGAGTGCCGATCTCTCCAGCGGGGGAGGGGATGTCAGTCTGGTGTCAGGCGGTCTGTTGACGATGGGTTCGGCAACCACCCTGAATGCGGATGGCGGCGATGTCTGGCTTGCCGCGCAGAACAGCGTATTTCTGGCCCAAATCCTCAGTCCGGGCGCGGCGGTCCGCATTCTTTCAAATGTCGGCTCCATTTTCCGCGCCGCGCTGGACGGACGCACCAATGTTGTGGCGCAAATTCTTCAACTCCGCGCCGGCACTGCGATCGGCTCTCTGGCCTCCGTTGACAATGCGCTGATCACCGATGTGGATGTGCTGAACGCTGTGGCCCTCGACGGAGCACTGGCCCTGCGCAACCTCAGCCATGTGACCGTCAGCGAATCCACCGTGGAGGCCACCTTCGCTTTGGATGATAAATCGTTCATTCAGGAAGATGCCACCGAAGCCAGACTACTGACCCGCGCCGGCAATGCGGCCCTCCGCATGGAAGGGAATCTGACGGTTGCAGCCATTCCCGGCACCGATCCCACTCTGTCCATCGAAGGGAATTTCCATCTGGATGTGACCGGATCGCTCAGCATGACCGGTGACAGCGAAATCTTCAGCGGATCCGCGCAGATTGAAGTGGGGGCCGACGCGGCCTTCATCGGAGATCTTTCCGTGATCGGCGGCACTCTGCTGCTCAATGTCGTAGGCATCTTCAGTCAGTC
>PXDP01000119.1 GCA_003565035.1 PVC group bacterium
GAGCCGTTACTGCGTAACGTGGAGGACCGGAATCTAAGAACCGCAGCGGACGCCCTGAGACGGAATCAGTTGAATGATTTTGCTGAAAGTATGGCTTTTGCCTCCCGCAATATTCCCGAAGTGCATGCAGCGAACGCCTGGTATAATTTTTTCCTGGCCGGCATGTTACTGTATGCCCAGCATCCGGATGCCGCCCGGGAGCGGCTGGAAGCTATCGTCGCACAGGACCCGATTCTGTTTGACGGTGGCCGGGTTCCCCGTGAGGATCCCCGTATTTTGGCCCGCAAAGCCCTTGGCCAATTGAGCGACCGCGAATTCACGCGCGCCATGCGCAACGTTGAAACATATTTCTACTATTTGGCTGAACTGGCCCAGGGGTATCAACTGCTTCTGGATGGACGCGCCAACGATTCCGCCAGGTATTTCCGCTCCTATGCGGAATTCAGTCCGTCCGGGGGAATTGCATGGCCCAATGTCCTCCAGGCTCTGGCGCCTTCCATGCATTTGCCCCGCCCGCAAATTCCCATTCCGTCTTCTGTTCTGAATGTTTCCGCAGCCACTGCTGCTGAGGTCTCCGAACGTCCTGAAGCGGCCCAAGCTCCCACGCAAGCGGCATCCCCTTTGCCCAATCCACTTTCCGGGATGGGCGTACGGGACAACCGGGACCGGCCTCTTTTTCAGGTTGCCCGCGAGGATTCACGGCAACAAAGAACCGGCAATTTGCGCACACCCAATTGGAGCACGACTCCGACGGGAGAGATCTACTTTCTGGGGACGGGGGAGCTTGCCGCTGAAGCCCGCGGGCTGAATCTTCAGCCGGAACGGCGTTTCACACTGGGGGCCATCATCGAAATTCCGGCGGCGGCCTCCGGTTCTGAACCGGCGGTTCTGTTTCATGGCGGTTCACCAATCCGTTCGCAGGAGGGTGCACTTGTTTTTCAGGGGTATCTTGTCACAGTTGAAGAGGGAGCCTTGCGGGTTCGGATTGGGGACGGGAATCAGATGCTGATTGACCGCACCACCCGCCCTCCGAACCTGGTTGCAGGTCAAAAACAGTTGCTTACACTGAGCTGGTCCGGATGGAATCCTGAAGGCCGGGCGGCCATGCAGCTTGTTTTGGGCCTGGATGACCGTGAAGTCGGCAGTTGGACCCTTCGGGATAACGAACGCCCCCCCGCATTGGTCGAGCATTTTGTTCTCTTTGGCCGGGGAGCCCGGGCGGAGAACCGCTTCGATTTTGGACAGGCGAACGTCAATGTTCTTCGTGCGTTCATTCTTGACCGTCCGGTGGAGCTTTCTGTACTGTTTGAAGAGTACCGCGAACGGATTGCGGCTTGGAACGGCTGAGTTCCCATGAGTGCGGGAGCAAAATCGTTTTTTATCCGCTCCGATAAACTGGGGCGAGCGCAATGCGAGCATTGCGGCACGCCTCTGGATGTTTCTGAATTCCGGGTTTTCGAGAGGGTTGAATGCCCTGAATGTGGAAAACGGACTACGGTACCGGGACAACTGGGGGATTATATTCTGTTGCATGAATTGGGCCGGGGGGGGATGGGCGCGGTTTTTTTGGCAAAAGACACCCGTCTGGGCCGGAAAGTTGCCCTCAAAATCTTGAATTCAGTCTACGGGGAAAATCCTGAATTTATTGACGCGCTTTTGCAGGAAGCCAAAGCCACCGCCGCTCTGAATCATCAGAACATTGTGCATATTTTCAGTTTTGGCCAGGTGTATCAACAGCCCTATTTCGTGATGGAGCTGGTGGAGGGGATTCGACTGGATGAGTGTATCGGTGCCAAAGTGGAGCCGGATGAGGCGGGGTGGCTGGAACTGATGGCACAAGTGGTGGATGGATTGGCCAATGCTCAAAGCCAGGGACTGATCCATGGGGATGTGAAGCCGGCCAATATGCTCATGGATGCCCGGGGGGTGGTGAAAATCTCTGATTTCGGGATTGCCCGCTTCGGCGAGTCCGGCCCCTCGGACACGATTTTCGGAACGCCGATGTATATTGCTCCCGAAAAAGCCCGTGGAAAAGCTTATGATCACCGTTCGGACCAATACAGTCTCGGCACCAGCTTTTGGCACTTGATCACCGGACGTCCGCCTTTTGTTGGCAAAACCTCCAAGGCAGTGGTGTTTAACCGCTTTGAAAAACCCCCGCCGGATTTGCGGGAGGTGATGCCAAACCTTTCCGATCCGTTTGCTGAACTGATTCTGAAAACGATGGCCATGAATCCCGAGGAGCGTTTTGCGGATTTTTACGCGCTGAAAGCTGAGATTGTGAGGTTGCAGACAGCCGGGCTTTCCGAGACCTTTGCACAGGAGACCCTGCAGGATGTCTCCCTGACGGGCATCGAAACCCAGCCGCTGACGACTGTGGCCGGGGAAAACTCCAGCTCAAAAGCCTTTACGGAGACACGCTCCCCCGGCTGGGACAAAATCCTGTTACGGGCCCTCTGGGGGGGCGTGGCGGCCGGGTTTGCCCTGATTTTCTGGATGCTTTTGCGTTAAGCTGTTTCGGAACCAGTTCATGGCTCCGCGTGCAGGGATGTTCAATGGTTGCCCTTCCGTCTCAGACGCCAGACAGAGACTTCTCCGACACGAAGAACGCGGTCACGCCGCCAGTTTTCAGTGGACAGCATTTCAAAAAAGGTTTTGGCTACCGGGCGGCCGGGCTCCCCCAGCCAGATTTCACCTTCGGGGAGCAGAAGATGGTCAAAGCATTCCAGCAGCGGGAGAAAATTCCGTTCCTCGTAGGCCACATCCGCAGCGAGGATCCAGGGGACGTGAAGATCATCCGGGGGGCTTCGCCAATCCAGCAGGCGAGTGACTGGCGGGGTGATCCCGGCGGTTTCGGCATTCCATCCGGCCAGACTCAGGGCCTCCGGCATATAATCCGACCAGATGCCCGGGCGGTTTCTCCGGCCGGCGGCCAGCCCCGGCAGACCCGGACCACACCCCAGCTCAAGCCAGGGGCCCGCCGGCAGCACTTCCGCCGTCAGGATCGCTTCGGCCAACACCCGGGCCGAAGGCCAGAGTTCCGCCCAGTAGGGAAGTCGTTCATCAACCACATCCGGATGATCCGGAGATTTCTCCGCAAGAGCCTCCAGCAGGCGGTCCGGATTTTTTGCCGTCCAGAGCTTGAAGGATTCTTCGCCAATCCGCAGAGGCGTACAGGTCATTTCGCAGGGAAAATCGGGGGGGTGCATTCAAACCTTATATCGGGTCAACGCTTCCGGGATCAAGCACGACTTTACTGCGGACCGTAAAAACACAAAATGTGGAATAGGTTATGCTGTCAAGGTGTTCATGAATAAGCAGAAGTCCGGCGACCCATCCCACCCTGAAAAAAAGATGAGTCATAAATATCGTTTAACCCAATTAAATGAAAAGCGCATAACACTGGGGGATGAGGGTAGTGATGCGGATAAAACAATGCAAATTGTTCTGCCGGAGGAGGATGAGTTAAACGAATCTGTCCCGGTTGACCAGGAGGATGTCCAGATTCACCCTGATTATCTTTCGGATCAAACCATGCAAATCGAACCGCAAGAGGCGGCGGATCCGCAAGCGGAGCGGACAATGTATTTGTCACATCTTTCGCAGGAGGAAGAGTCCGAGCGCACGATGATGATCAATTTTGATAAGGAGTCCGATTTTCCGGAAAACGCGGAACGGACAATGTATCTGCCGAATCTTGCGGGAGAGGATGAGGCGGAACGGACGATGATGATTGATCTGAATCAGGAGGGGGAAGATGAGGAGGACTCGTCCTTTGAACGGACAATGAAGATTGATATGAGTCGTGACCGGGACACCCTGGAGAAGGCCGAGGACCGGACAATGCTGATCCATCTTCAGGCGAGGCCTGATCCGGAGCCGGAACCCGAAATTGAGGCCCGTGTTCAGATGCCCTCCGAATCCAAAACCGCGCGCTATGCGAAAGTCGTTCGACCAGGAGAATCCAAAACGCGCAGTTCCTCTTTGCCGCTGAGTATGAGCAAAGCGGATGAATCGCGGCACACCCCCATGGGAGATCCCCGCCAACGAAGTTCGGCTTCGCGGACGCTTCTGGGACGGTCCACATCCATGAAGGAAATGCGGAACGAAAATCCGCTGTGGGCCTGGACTCAGTCGGTGCACCCGACGCAGGGTTGGCTGCCTGCTGGAGTTTGCTTTGTGGTTTCAGCGCTGGCCTTTGTGAACATTGCGTTTTCCTGGATGATACCGGACCATCCGGGACCTTTACCGATTGTGGGGTCTGAGGCTTTTGTCAGCCGATATCTGGTGCCGGATCTGGCCACGGCCTGTTTGATCTGGTTTATGTTGGCGATGCTGGCACAAATTCTATACACAGGGGCTGGTGGGAGGCCGCCGCTTTTGTGGACGCTGAAGATCATGGTGTACGCATTGCTGCCTTTCGCTCTGGTTCGTCTGGGCTGGATGGGGGTTCATGTGCTGCTCAACGGGCCGGAATCGTTTTTGCGGGGATACAGGACGTCCTGGACTCTGGTCATTACGCCGGTTCTTTACACCCTGATGGCTGCCTTCACCGTACTGCTGCTGACCAAGGCCGCATCGAGTCATCATTGCCAGGCGAACCCCAAGCGGGCTCTGTTCGCCTTTTCCCTGGTGCCGGCATTGTTTTTAACCGGCTACATTGCCATGGTTCAGATTCAGAGTTGGCGGTTTGAGCAGCGGATCGGACCCGCCTGGCGGCGTGCAGAAGCCGCCTGGTCGGACTCCCGCTCCCGCGAAGCGCTGCCTTTGCTGGAGGAGGTGCTGGATTATCCGCGAATTCTGACTTCCGCTCAAAAAGTCCGCTTTTATCAGATGCGCGGCGAGCTTAGGCTTCAGGAAGGACTGGTCCTGCAGGCCCGGGAGGATTTTGTGCGGACGGTTCAGTTGCTGCCGCCCTCGCACGCCGAAAACCGCTTGGCCCGTGCCGCGAATCTGCTGGCCCTCGACCGGGTGGATTTGGCCCGGGTACAGCTTCAGATCGCAGAAGAGATGCGCCCGGCCTCCGCCAATGTGCAGCGCTGGCTGGCCCGGTTGGCACTCGGTGATTTCGATCCCGATCTGAAAAATCCGGCGTTGGCCATTGACTATGCGCGCCAGGCTGTTGCGCTGGAACCCAGCGCCCCCAACAAAGCCCTGCTGGAACGGACCGAGCAGGCGTTAAGTGCTCTCTGAATTTACCGCAGCCGCTACTGCCCCGGTGGCTAAACTTGATTTAAAGCTCAACGATCGAAGCTGGGGACAGCTTCGACAACGATGAGTCCGCCGCTTCACCCCTTGTGAGATGCGCCCAGTTTTAAGATGATTTGAAATTTTTGATTGTCACATGCGTCTAAACATGAAAAGGTCATTCGCTTTGCATACAATTCCGTAAAGTTAACCCCCGTCAGAATAGGTTCATATGATGAAAAAAATACTGTCTCTTTGTTTAGGCCATGCCGGTCTGTTGTCTTTGGGTGTCCTAAGTGTGCAGGCGGAGGTTCCGCCTGCTGATGCGCCTTGGACCCTGCCCGATCCCGCCACGGCCCTGCATCCCGGCGCAGATACCGCGCCGGTCTCCTCCCCGACCACCTATCCGGATGCTGAAGGCTTCGCCCAACGCCGCCAAATCCTGCTGGAAGGCGTTTCGGATAACAATCTGAACACCTGGCGGCGCGGGTTTTTCACCGGGGGCGATCCCGGCAAATATCTCCCGGGTCACGCGATGGCCAAGCTTCTGCTGGGTCATGATGACCCGGATATCGTCCGCTTGTATAACGACAACCGCTCGGTACGCGAACACTATCATTTTGCCGCCATGAACTGGGGCAGGTTTCTGCCTCTTTTCGGTCCGCACATTCTGACCCCTGAGAAACAGGAGGAGCTGGCCGAACGCGCGGCGGGCTATACCGCCTATCATTCCGGAGGGGGAACTGAAAACCACGTCACCCAGTGGCGCACACAGCTTCCCGTGCTTCCGCACTACCTCGCCGGAAACGGTTCCATTGGCCGGCGCTCCAAAGAGGCCGTGCTTGCGGACGGCAAAGAATGGCTGCGCAACTATGTGCGGGGGATTTTCGAAGCCGGCAACGGCGAATGGGACTCCAGCACCTACATCATTTTCACCATGAACGGCCTGCTGAATATTTACGATTTCGCCAAAGACGAAGAGGTCCGCCTCATCGCCAAAGCCGGTCTGGACTGGTTTACCACCGCCTACGCTCTCAAATACCGCGACGGCCTTTTCACTGCGCCGCTGCAGCGCGGTTTTGTGGACCGTCCCCACGGCTCCGAAACCGATCAGACCGGCTTTCTCTGGTTCGGCTCCAACGCGGAACTCACTCCCCGCGAAACGCGCGGATTCCGCTATGCGGTTCATGCCGCAAGTTCCGCCTACCGACCCAATGAGGTGCTGTTTAATCTGGCCCATAAAACTCTGCCGGATCTTCCCGTAACCTTCCACAATACCAAACCCAATTACTGGGGCACTACCGGCCGCCCGCGGCCCTCTGTGCATCACGAAACGTTCCATATCAGCCACACCTTCTCACTGGGGACGCTGTGGAATGGTCAGGGCAGCCAGATCAGCCGGATGGGCCTGGTGGTCGATTCCCCGGACGGCGGCATCCCTTTCAGTGGCGGCCACCCCCGGTCCAGCGATCATACCGGCAAAAAAACCGGTATTGGCTTCGGCAGCGGCACCTCCCGCTATACGCAGGCCATGCAGGCCGACAACAGCCACATCAGCCTCAGCCTCTCTCCTGAAGACGAGGAACACGACTATGCCTTCTTCCGCATTCCCAATGACAGCTCCCTTGACCCTGTGGAGGTCGACGGACTCACCTGGTGGACCCGCCGCATCGAAAACACCCTGGTTGCAGTCCTTCCGGTCACGGATGGAGAACCCGAAATCACCACCCACGGCGAAGGCCGCCGCATGGCCACCTTCCTGAAAATTCCCGGCCGCATGGCGGGCTTTGTCCTGCACGTGCTCGAGGAAGTGGAAGAAGACGGTATCGAGGCCGCCCTGACCGGGGCTAAGCTCGACACCTCCCGCCTGGCGGAGGAATTGATCGTCAGCTTCCAAACGCCTGCCGGACAATCTTTGCGCATGCGCTTCAATCCCGCCGAATCGGGCGACCAGCACGCCGCCCGCCCGCCGCACGCGGAAATCGACGGCGAGCCGGTCACCTTTGGCCAGCGTCCCGTATACGATGGACCCTTTGTCCATCAGGCCGACGGCGTGCTCACCGTCAACGACGGACGTCAGGGTTTTGTCATCGACTTTACCGGAGACCTGCCCGTTTACCGGGAATGGACACCCTGAGCTGAAATCCGGCATGGAACGGTATTCATGTCCGGAGAAAACCCTTCAGGCCCGGTCTGCATGGCGTTTCCGCCAGGCGGCCGGGCTTTCGCCGTGATGCGTTTTGAAACAGGCGGAGAAGTAGAAAATATCTTTGAACCCGACCAGATGGGCGATCTCGCTGACGGTGTACTGGGTACTGGCCAGTAGATGACGCCCCCGTTCCAGGCGGACCCGCCGAATTTCATTTTCAATGCCCCGGTCCAGCGTCTCCTTAAACCGCCGTTCCAGAGTACGACGCGATACGGCAACGTTTTGCAGCACATCCGCGACCCCGAGTCCCGCGCAGGCCTGGTCGCGGATCAGGGCCAGGGCTTTGGCCACAACCGGATCTTCAATTTGCAGAATGTCGCTGGAGGTGCGGACAATGACTTCGCCCGTAGGGACAAGCGTCAGGCGTTCTTTCGGCTTCTCTCCCTGTAACAAGCGGTCCAGGAGGCCCGCGGCCACGGCACCAATCTGCCGTCCTCTTGTATCCACACTGGAAATGGGCACCGGGCTGAGCACCGACTCCACTTCGTCGTCGTCCACCCCCACAACGCTTATTTCTTCCGGAACCTTCCGGCCCATGCCCATGAGGTGACGGATGGCCGTCCGGGCAAACACATCACTGACGCAAAAAAGGGCGGTTCCCTGCGGCAGGGATTTCAGCCAGGTTTCATACTGGCGAAGTTTTTCCGGCGTGTCATAGCCCTGGGTCCACAGGTCCAGGTGCCGATCCCCCAATCTGCCTTGGAACCCCTTCGCCCGTTCCGAACCATACCAGTGACCTTTAGGAGTCAAACAGGCAAAGGATTGAAAGCCCTGGCTGATAAAATACGCCGCGGCGGTTTCTCCGATGGCCTGATTGTCGGGCAACACGGTCCACTGACCCGGCTCCGGCGGGGTGCGCCCGCTGACCTGAATGAAGGGTATGTTCAGGTCCTGAAGCGTTTTCAATGCGTCACCCTGGTCGCCCTGAAGGATAGCCGCGTCGATGCCCGCGCTCAATTTTTCGTTGGACATGGGATGCCACCGGTCCGCCAAAATCCAGGGCGTGTGATGTGTGTTCAGGTAGTCCCGGCATCCCATAAGAATCCGCCGGAAATGGGACTGGTACATGTCCACCGCAACATAAATTTTGGGGTAATCCGAGAGGCTCATGTGGAATTTATAGTCAATTTGACGCGGATTTACAAGTCCTTTCCGTTTGATGCTATTCCTTTATGGGGATGGATGGGGTAGGATGATAACTGAAAACATGCCGAATCCCGCAACACTTGACCTGAACGACACATGGAGAACTTAGTATGAACATTCGAAAACTCACCTATCTTACCGCCAGCCTGTTGACGGTAGCATTTACGTCTAACGTCTGGGCCCAAACCATCCAAAACCCGGGTGACTCGGCCACGATTTTGATTAGTGGCACCAATAGCAGCAGTTCCACGGAAATTGGTGGCAACACGTGGAACCAATTTTCCTCCTCAATTGTGCCAGAAAACTTGCTCGACCTGAACGGAGTCGCCAGCGGCATTTCCATATCCTATGAAAATACCGGTGGATTTGTTGCCAACAGTCGAGGGGAAAATCTCGAAGTCACAAGCCATGGTGTCACCTTTCCCTCCAGCGTAACCCACAGTTATGTTGCCGATAATTTTGACGGAAGGGACGGGTTAGTGGTGTTACGATTTATTTCTGACTTCGAACTGAGTATCGATTTCACGGTGATCTCCTCCGTTGCACACGGCAGCCCTCCAGAAGGTCGAAATATTGTCCACTGGAACGTGGGCGGGAACTATGAGGGCACAGGAAATCGAACGTTCACAGGTGGAACCACTTTGACCTTGGACGCTTCCAAATTCAATGTGGTTGGAGATGACACCTTTCGATATGACACCGGAGTCTTGTCTTCTATGTCTTCAACTTTTGATTCCGATTTGAGTAAATGGATCCTGGATTTGCAGGTCGGCCACGGAGGTTCCACCAACAACGCGGTTACCGCCATCAATGGTATTCACATGAATGTCACCGCCATTCCCGAGCCCGGCACATTGGCTTTGCTGGGGATTGCGTTGGGGGCGTTGGTGCTTTTCCGCCGCAGACACTGAGTGTCTGCTTGGCCGAAAAAGAAGCAGAAGAAAGCAACCACTGATAAACACTGATGGTCACTGATCCAGCGTGACGGGTACTCACATGGGTCGGAGAGATGTAAAGATTTCGGTCCTGTAAATCGAATTGCCTAAGCCTGGGGACCAAACGAATCTTTCAGGGAAACGAAAAGGTAACAGTGTTCATCAGTGTCCAACAGTGGTTGAACTCCGCATACCCAGCGGCAGCCCCCCGATTCTGAGAAGGATCGGGGGTTTCTTTTTATCCGTATTTCAGCTACGACTCCGCCATGCAAACAATGAGCCCCGCCGAAACCACCCGTCATTTTCAATCTCTTTTGGACCGCGCCGCCGGGGACGGGGGCGGCCGGGTGGAGGTTCCGCCGGGTCTGCATGTCTGCGGTTCGCTGGAACTGAAGTCGGGGGTGGAGTTGCACC
>PXDP01000146.1 GCA_003565035.1 PVC group bacterium
CCTCCCCGGCTTTGATTACAGCGGATACCTTCATTCCGACACCCGGACGCCCCTCGAAAACGAACCCGACTCCTGCTACATCCAGCACACCCAATACAAAAAGCTGGCGGACGGACTCAACCTGCCCTGGCGGGGTGTGGTCACCCGCGACGGCTGGAAATACGTCTGCATTCCCAATGCCCCCTACGGCATGTGGAATCTCAATGAGGACCCCTACGAAATGGCCAACATGGCGTTCAATCAGCGCTTTATTCAAAAACGCAAAGAGCTTCAGGCCCGCCTGGCCCGCTGGATCGATGAAACCGGAGACAGCTTCGAGCTTCCCGAAATTGTGACTTAAGCCCTTACCAGCATCCCGTCCGCCACTTCGCGGGCCGCATCCTCTCCGGCCAGACGCGCCAGTATCCGCAACGCAAATGCAAACGCGGTGCCCGGTCCCTGACTGGTGATCAGGTTTCCGTCCTCCACCACCGCCTGGTCCAGCCAGGTTCCGCCGCCCGCACACCGGTCTTTCAGGGCCGGATAGCAGGTGAACGGCCGTCCCTCCAGTAATCCCAGACCGTCCAGCACCGTCGGGGCCGCGCAAATTGCGGCCACCCATTTACCGGCATCCCCGAAGTACGCCAACAGCAAATCACGGACCCGCGGATCTTCCCGCAGTGCCTCCGTTCCCGGCAGACCGCCCGGCAAAATCAGCACATCAAAGTCCTTGGCCCCCTCCAAATCATCCAGCGGAACATCCGGAGTGATCACCACCCCTCGCGAGGCCGTTAGCGGCCCCGCCTTCAATCCCGCGCCCACCACCTCGACACCGCCGCGGCGCAGGGTGTCCAGAAGAATTACCGCTTCCATTTCTTCACAACCATCTGCCAAAAGAATTAATGCATTCATAGGGACAGTCTAATCAATCCCCGGCAGAGATCAAGCGAGTTTGGCCCCCGAACTGACCGTCAACGGCGCGCGTGGGGCTTATGCATCCTCATGAATCCCTTTCCCGATCCGTTGTCCGGCGCAGCTATCCGTTGGGTATTCACCCATTCCGGGATGCGCCCTCTGAGGTAGGGCATTTTCCGATCATCGGAAAATCAGATGAACCGTTTTCCGATGATCGGAAAACGGTCAGACGGCGGGATGCAGGTAGAGGGGCTGTCCGGGCTCGGGCGGCTGTCTGGTTTGGAGCAAATCCGAAGCCAGGGGAAAGACCTCTCGCAGATCGTGGAGTCCGTTCAGCCGGGCGGCTTCGGAGCTGAAGACCGGTTCAGGACCGATGCGTTGCCGCCAGAGTTCCGGGGGATGCAGTTCCCAGTCGCCAATCTGCGATGCCTGTACCGCACACCCCCACCATTTTCCGCGGCGGGCATCGCCGAGAATATGAAACCCGGTTTGCTCCCGCAGCAGGCGTTCGGCCATAACGCGGCCGGAGGAATATGCGGTGAGCCTGATCCCCCCCGGGGCCATGCAGCCGGCGGCCCAGGCGAAAGCCAGCCGGATACCGGAGAAATTGCCGGGGCCTCTTCCGATCACAATGCCCTGAAGCTCCGCGAGGGAAATTTCATGCTCCAGAAGATGCTGTTCCAGCAGTGTAATGGCCGCCGGACCGTGAAAACGGTCCACATCGAGGACCGAAATTTCGGGCGGGGCGTTGCCGCTGCGGGTGGCCACAGACAAGCGGCGGGTGCTCCATTCGAGGGCCAGGATGACACTCACAGGGCGGCCGTTCCCTGTGCGAGTTCAATTCGGCGGGCGTTTTCATTTCCGTCCACCGCGCAGAGGCGAACCTGCCAGGCGTTCGCGGGCCAGACCTGCGGACAGCGGGAAGGCCATTCGACGGCCAGAACGAATCCGTCATCCATGAGTTCCTCCAGCCCGAGACCGTACACGGCCTCCGGACTCTCCAGCCGGTAGAGATCCGCATGGGCCAGGGGCGGATGGGTTTCGTATTCCTGGAGCAGCGAAAACGTGGGACTCAATACGGCACCGGTCCATCCCAGACCTTCGGCAAGGCCCTGAACAAAGCAGGTTTTTCCGAGACCAAGATCACCGTGCAGCAGGATGACATCCCCCGGGAGCAGTGCGGCGGAAAACTTCCGGGCCAGGCTTCGGGTTTCTTCAGGACTGGCGGAAACATACGTCCCGGCGTTCATACACTTCCCCCGGCGGCCAACAGGAAAACATTCAGCAGCGAAACACCGTTAAAGACCGCATGCATCCAGAATGCCGCCAGCAGGTTCTGACGGACCGCATAAATGAGTCCAATAAAAATCGAGAGGATGAACAGCGGAAAGGAGGAGGCCGCATGGCCATGAATGGCCGAGAAAATGAGGCTGTGCAACAGAAGGCCGGCGGTCAAACCGAGGCGGTGGGAGAGCCAGGGAAAGAGGACGCCGCGGAAAACCACCTCCTCGCAAAAGGGTCCGATGATCACCACAAGCAGAAAAACCAGCACCCATTCCATGGGATGCTGCAGGGTCTTCAAATCGAGGACCGTGGGCTGCAGGCTCATGTCCAGACCGAAGCGGGTGAACACCAGCAGGGTCAGTGCGCCGGCCAGAACCACAGCCGGAAAGGCCAGCAAATAGCCGGCGAATCCGGCGGCCAGTTCCGGCCAGCCCCGGCGTGTCTCCAGTCCGAGCCCCTGCGACAGGGGGATCCGGGACCGTTGAAACCAGGCCATGGCCATTACCGTGGCGGGCACGTGAAACGTCAGAATGGAGATGAGATGCACGACCACCGCCGGGAGGGGAACCGCGGCAAAGGCGTTGAGCATGGAGACAAGCGCGATCTGGGCAAGCAGACCAAGGCAGATGGCCAGAAATACGGCGGAGAGCAGTCCTGGCGGCAGCGGCCGCCACATCAGCCAGTTGCCGGCGGTCTGCAGGGTCGCTTTGGTCCTGCGCGGATTGGACAGCAGAAAAAGCCAGCCCAAAAAACCCGGAACCAGAATCAGACTCATGAGCCAGGTGCTCTGCTGGGTCAGCTCCCCGTCCACGGTCAATCCTTAAGAGTTTCGGGAGGCATCCGTTCCTCACGGATGGTGTAGGTCCGTTTATTTTGCGACTCGTGATACGTGCGGATCAGAATTTCGGCCAGCAGTCCGAGTCCGACAAACTGAATCCCGAACCCCATCAGCATGAACCCCATGATAGGCCAGACGGGTCGTTTCACCAGATCCGCGCCCCAGATCAGTTCCTCGCCGAACAAATTCCCGGCGAAGTTGAGTCCGAAAATCATCACCAGGAGCATCCCGCCCCAGAAGCCGAGATTGATGCCGATTTTCCCGAGAATCTGCATCGGACCGGTGCTGTAGCGGAGCAGAAATTTCACCGTGATCAGATCGAGGACCACCCGGAAGGTGCGGCCGATGCCGTATTTGCTCTGGCCGAAGCGGCGGGCGTGGTGTTTGACCGGCACCTCCACCACATGCCCGCCCACCCAGCGGGCCAGCGCCGGAATAAAGCGGTGCATTTCTCCGTACAGACGAACATGCTGAATGACTTCGCGGCGGTAGGCTTTGAGTGTACAGCCGTAGTCGTGAAGATGCACACCGGTAATCCGGCTGATGATGCCGTTGGCGATCATCGAAGGAAGCTTGCGGTTGATAAAGGCATCCTGACGGTTTTTCCGCCAGCCACTGACGACATCCACATCCTCGGTCATGGCATCGAGCAGCATGGGAATATCGGTGGGATCGTTCTGGAGGTCCGCATCCATAGTGACAATAATGTCCCCGCGGGCATGCTCAATGCCGGCGGCCATGGCGGCGGTCTGCCCGAAATTCCGGCGGAAACGGATGAGATGAAGATTGGGATAGCGGTCCGCGTTTTCGGTCAGCTTTTGCCAGGTGCTGTCCTGACTGCCGTCATCCACGAGGAGCACCTCGTAGGTTTTCCCGATGGGCGCCAGCGCTTCATGCACCGTTCTGCAGAGCAGATCGATATTTTCCTCTTCGTGATACACGGGAATAACAACTGATAAATCCATGACCTCCCCTTAGAAGGTTCGGCCACAGAATCAAGATCAATAAACCTTGCCCGACAGGCGTTTCATTCGCTATGAAGCCCCCCATGCAGACACAGAGTCAATTTTACACCCTTCCTGAACCGTTCCCCTGCCGGGCCGGCGGCGTGATCCCGGAAGTTACCCTTGCCTACGAAACCTACGGCACGCTCAACGCGGAAAAAAGCAATGCGATCCTGGTATTCCACGCCCTCAGCGGCAGTCAGCACGCGGCCGGAACCTGCGAAGACGTTCCGGAGGCCGCCCCCTACTGGAGCGAGGAGTGCGTGCCGGGATGGTGGGACAGCTTTATCGGTCCGGAGCGCGCCATTAACACCGAGAAATTTTTTGTGATCTGCGCCAATTATCTGGGCGGATGTTATGGGTCCACCGGCCCCTCCTCTCCGCATCCGGAGGACGGCAGGCCCTACGGCAGCCGCTTTCCATTTCTGAAAACGGATGATGTGGTGCGCAGTCAGGCCCGCTTGCTCGACCATCTCGGCATTCAAAAACTCCATGCGGTCACCGGCCCTTCGGTTGGCGGCCTGCTCTGCCTCACCTTTGCCACCCTGTTCCCGGAACGGGTGGATATTGTCCTGCCGCTGGGAACCGGTCCCCGCCTGACCAATCTGCAGCGGCTTCAGAATTTTGAACAAATCACCGCGATTGAAAGCGATCATTATTTCAACGGCGGCGATTATTATGACGGGCCCCGTCCCGACAGCGGGCTCATGCTGGCCCGGATGATTGCCCATAAAACCTATGTGTCGCTGGAGACCATGGCCTCACGCGCCCGCGGCGAGCTTGTTCAGCCCCGGGATCGCTTCAGTTTCTATCAGCTGGGGCATCAGATGGAATCCTATATGTTCCATCACGGGAAAAAATTTGTCCAGCGTTTTGATGCCAACACCTATCTGCGCATTATGGCGATGTGGCAGCGCTTCAGTCTGAAACACACCGCCGGCGTGGAGGATATCGCCGACGTATTCCCCCGCTGCACCCACCAGCGCTATATGATTTTCAGCATCGATACCGATGTCTGTTTTTATCCCGACGAACAGGCGGACCTGGAGCGGCTGCTCAAAGCCGCCGGGGTCCGCTGCCTGCGCGTCACCGTTCACAGTGAGAAGGGACACGACAGCTTTTTGCTGGAGCCCGATCTTTTCACACCCCATATCCGACACACCCTTGAATATACCTGGTAAGCTTATGACATCTTCCTCTAAACGCATCGCACTTGTCACCGGCGGCAGCCGCGGAATCGGCCTCGGCATCGTGAAACGTCTCATCGCGGAGGATTTTGCGGTGATGCTCAACGGGGTCCGCCCGGAAGAATCCGTGGCCGACGTGCTGCAGGCGCTTCGCGACAGCGGCGCGGAGGTCGCCTACTGCGCCGGGGATATTTCCGATGAAAGCGCCCGTGAGAATCTGATCGGGGCCACCCGCGAAACCTTCGGGGCGCTGCACGTGCTGGTGAATAACGCCGGGGTGGCGCCCAAAGTCCGCGCCGACATTCTCGACGCGACCGCGGACAGCTACGACTGGGTCATGGATGTGAACCTGAAAGGCCCCTACTTTCTCACCCAGCTCGCGGCCCGCTGGATGATCGAACAGAAACAGGCGGACGCTGGCTGGGATGGCGCGATTATCAACGTCAACAGCATCAGCGCCACCGTGGTGTCGGTCAATCGCGGTGAATACTGCATCTCCAAAGCCGGGCTGGCCATGGCCACCGGCCTCTGGGCCGCACGCCTGGGCGAATATCAAATCCCCGTGTACGAGGTTCGTCCCGGGGTCACCGCGACCGATATGACCGCGGGCGTCACGGAGAAATATGACAAACTGATTGCCGAGGGTCTGACGGTCACCCCCCGCTGGGGCTATCCCGATGATGTGGGCAAAGCTGTGACCTCCCTGGCCCGGGGCGACTTCCCCTACTCCACCGGTCAGGTGATCATGGTCGATGGCGGTCTGACCGTTCCGCGGCTCTGACCGACCCGGCACCGGACCCTTGGTTGCCCACTAATTTAATCAGCCCTTGACTTTTTTAGTTAGTGTACAAGTGTTGAATGTATCCTCGGAAAAATTCCAGGATCCTCTCACCCGCGGATTTGCCGCGCTGCCCGCGCCGGATCAACTCCGCATCCTGAAAGCTCTGGCTCAGGTCACCTCTCTTTTTGACGAACCCGCCCCTGAAACAGCGCCGTTCCCTTTTTATCTGAACGGCCCTGAAATCTTATCCAAGGAATCAGTATAATGTGTGGTATTTGCGGAGATCTCCGCTTTGACAATTCATCCGCTTCAACCCGGGCCATCGAGGCGATGCTCCCCTGCCTGGAACGCCGGGGCCCCGATGCTCAGGGGCAATGGACGCGCGGCGCAGCCGCTTTCGGTCACCGCCGGCTCAAAATTATTGATCTTTCCGAACGCGGTGCCCAGCCCATGGTCGATCCGGACACCGGACGGGTGCTGGTGTTTAATGGCTGTATCTATAATTACCCGGAACTGCGGGAGGAACTCAAGGCCAAGGGGCACAGCTTCCAGTCCCACAGTGACACAGAGGTTATTCTCAAATCCTGGCTGGAATGGGGCCCGGAGGCCCTGCAAAAGCTGAACGGCATGTTTGCCTTTGCCCTGCACGATCCCGACAGCGGCGAAACGATCCTCGCCCGCGACCGCCTGGGAATCAAACCGCTGTATATCGCGGAAACCCCGGGGGGACTCCGCTTCGCCTCGACGCTTCCGGCACTGCTGGCGGCCGGCGGGATCGACACCTCGCTGGATCCGGTCGCGCTCCATCATTATATGAGTTTTCACGCGGTGGTCCCCGCTCCGCACACCATTCTCAACGGCGTACAAAAAGTGCGGCCGGGACACTGGATCCGGGTTCGAAAAGACGGTCAGCGCGACGAGCACGAATACTGGTCTCTGCGCTTCGGACCGAAACCCGGAGATGAATCGCTTTCCGAAGCGGACTGGACAGACCTGACGCTTGAAACCCTGCGCACCGCCGTGCGCCGCCGTCTGGTGGCGGATGTTCCGGTCGGGGTGCTGCTTTCCGGGGGCGTGGACTCCAGTCTCATCACCGGCCTGCTGGCCGAAGAGGGCCAGACCGGCCTGAACACCTTCAGTGTCGGTTTTGAATCCGCCGGCGGCGAGGAGGGCAACGAATTCCGCTATTCGGATCTGATTGCCGAACACTATCAGACCACTCATCATCAGCTCCCCGTCGGCGCCGGGGAAGTCCTCGCCAATCTCGACGGGTGTATCCGGGCCATGTCCGAACCCATGGTGAGCCACGATGTTATCGGCTTTTACCTGCTGTCCCGTGAAGTGTCCAAACACATCAAAGTGGTGCAGTCAGGTCAGGGCGCGGATGAAATTTTTGGAGGATATCACTGGTATCCCCCCCTGCTGACGAGCACCAACCCGCTCGACGACTACGCCCGGGTCTTTTTTGACCGTTCCCATGCCGAATTTTCGGAGACCGTTTTTCCGAAATGGGTCAGCGATGACTTCAGCCGCGCATTTGTGGAAAAACATTTCGGCACCGACGGCGCGGACCGCGCGGTGGACAAAGCGCTGCGGCTGGATACCACGATCATGCTGGTGGACGATCCGGTGAAACGGGTGGACAACACCACCATGTCCTGGGGGCTGGAGGCCCGGGTGCCCTTCCTGGATCACGAAGTGGCGGAACTCGGAGCCCGCATCCCCGCCGAGCTTAAACTCAAAGGCGACGGAAAGCATGTCCTCAAGGAGGCGGCCCGTAACGTCATTCCCGCCGCGGTCATTGACCGTCCCAAAGGGTATTTCCCCGTACCGGCATTGAAATATCTCGACGGCCCCTACCTTGAGCGCGTCCGTGACAGCCTGCTCAACGACACCGCCCGGAACCGGGGCCTGTTTCGTCCGGAGATCCTTGAAACCTATCTTGCCGATCCCAGTGCCCACATCACCCCGCTGCGCGGCTCCAAGCTCTGGCAGGTCTCTCTCCTGGAAACCTGGCTGCAGCTCCACGGACTCTAACCCCATCACGGAAAGACGGTCATGAACCCCATGGATGCTCAAGACACTCAGCCTTCCCTCCGCCATTGGCAAAAACCCCGGGACTTTGAATGTGCTCCGGGCGCAGTACAGGAGATGGGCTGGGGACGGCTTATCTTCGCACACACCTTTGCAAACCTCCGGGATGTGGCCGACACCCTGCTGGCCGAAAAAAAGGGCCGTCGCGACATTGCCCTCTACCTCCGCGACCCGCATGTGGTCCTCTCGCTCGCGCCACAGCACCTTTTTCTGGATCCCTCCCATACTTTCCGCCGGACTCTGGCGGACTGGGAGGGGCCGGCGTTCCGAATGGGGGCCTATCACATCAAAACTGTGGAGACCGAGGCCGAGGCCAAAGCGGTGAATGCCATCTATGCCACCCGGGGGATGGTGCGCCTGCCCGCCGGCTTCATGCTTGATGCAGCCTCCAATCCCAACGTGCTGCATCTGGTCGCCGTCGACGACAGCGACGGCGAGGTGATTGGAACCGTCACCGGAGTGGATCACGGGGGTGTTTTTCAGGATCCGGAGAACGGGTCCAGTCTCTGGTGCCTGGCCGTGCATCCTCTGGCACAGCACCCGGGCGTGGGCGGAAATCTTGTCGAGCACCTGCTGAAACACATGCAGGCGCGGGGGCGCGCGTTCGTGGACCTGTCGGTCATGCATGACAATCCGGAGGCGATTGCCCTCTATGAAAAACTGGGCTTTGAGCGCGTGCCGGTCTTTTGCGTGAAGAAGAAAAACACCATCAATGAACCGCTGTACGCGCCCGACCAGGCCTTTGATCAGCTGAATCCCTACGCCGCCCTCATCGCCAAAGAGGCCATGCGCCGCGGCATACAGGTGGATGTTCTTGATGCCGAGGAAGGGTATCTGAATCTCACGCATGGCGGGCGGAGTCTGGTGACCCGGGAGTCCCTGAGCGAACTGACCACGGCCGTGGCCATGAGCCGCTGTGAGGACAAACGGGTGACCTCCCGGCTGCTCTCCGCGGCCGGTTTGCGGGTGCCCCGCCAGATTGCCGCCACCGCCGAAGACGAGAATCTGGCCTTTCTGGAAGAGGTGGGCCGCCTGGTGGTGAAGCCCGCCAAGGGGGAACAGGGTCTGGGAATTTCGGTGGATGTGCGGGAGCCGGGCGAGCTGCGCGATGCGGTGGCCCGGGCCCGGCAGGAGGGCGGACCGGTGCTGCTGGAGGAATTTGTGGAGGGCCAGGATGTGCGGGTGGTGGTGATCGGACACAAAGCGGTGGCCGCGGCCGTGCGCCAGCCCGCCATGATTATCGGCGATGGACGCAAAACCGTCCGCCAGCTGATTGAAAAGCAAAGCCGTAGGCGCGCCGCCGCCACCGGCGGTGAAAGCCGGATTCCTCTGGACCCTGAAACCCTCCGCTGTGTCGAAACCGCCGGATACGGTATGGAGGACGTGCCGCCGGAAGGCCTGCATATCCGCGTCCGCAAAACCGCCAACCTGCATACCGGCGGGACCATTCACGATGTGACGGACACGGTCCATCCGGAACTCCTCACCGCTGCGGAGGAAACCAGCCGCGTTCTCAACATCCCGGTGGCCGGAGTGGATCTGATGGTTCCGGACCTGAAACAGGACACCCACTGGATTATCGAAGTGAACGAACGCCCCGGCCTCGGCCAGGTTGCTGCACAGCTCCCCGCGCCGGTGTCGCAGGTACTCCCAGAGCCCTCGCACCCCACGCGGCAGATACGTGGGATGAAAGGAAATGCCGCGCCGGTCCCGTGTACTCCAGACCACGGACACATCCAGATGGTCCTGCAGATTCGCGCCCACGCCCGGGAGGTCATGCCGCACGGCCACGCCGGCGGCTTC
>PXDP01000340.1 GCA_003565035.1 PVC group bacterium
TGGCGAACAAAGGGATTCGGGTGCCGGACATTCTGCGGGAGAGCCGGGATGGGCGGGTCTGGCTTCTGGAGGATGCGGGGCGGACACATCTGCTGGATGCGCCGACGGAGGCAAATACATGCAAGGCCCTGGCGGTGACCGCCAGGCTTCATGGGATCACGGGCTGGCGGCGGCTGAAGCTGGAGCCGGGCTTTGATTCGGCATTGTATGCCTGGGAGCACAAGCTCTTTTTTGAGGAGTTTCTGGCACGTCATGATCCGGGTGCGGACCACAAGGGCTTGAAAAAAGCGCTGCGCAATGCCGCGGCGCGTTTGGCGGAGGAACCCGGTGTGTTGATCCATCGCGATTTGCAGAGCACGAATTTTCTCATGCATCGGGGGGAGGCGGTGCTGATTGACTATCAGGGGATGCGCGGGGGGGCTGCGGCGTATGATCTTGCCTCGTTTCTGGCGGATCCATATGTGGCACGGCCGGTGGAGGCGCAGTTGAAACTGCTGACAGTGTATAATCGGCTGGCGAAGCAACCGGTGTCGGAGGACGCGTATGGCGCGGCGGTGGTTCAGCGGCTGGCGCAGGCCCTGGGGGCCTACGGGCGCCTGGGGGCACAGCCGGGAACCCGGCGTTTTCTGGGATTTATCGCTCCGGCGGTCCGGCAACTGGCGGCGGGAACGGAGAATCCGGTGATCCGGAACTGGTCGGAGGGATTTTTTGAACGACAAAAAGGGAAGAATACAGTAGGGACTCTTTTGTGAGCAAGGAAGACAATATCTCAGAACAAATGGAACTGGACCGCGCGGAGGTCCGCTATGCCGTGGAGGGCTTGCCGTTCAAGCGGATTGATATCCCGGAGTTTGAAAATCCGGCCTATGAACCGGGAATGGTGCGGCAGCCGCGGCGGTATGGGAATCCGGACAGCAGCACCCAGCCCATCACCCGCTTTCTGGCGGAGCGGGGCATGGTGGAGATTTTGAAGCCGGAGCAGATTTTGGAGTTGTTCAAGGAGATTCACTGGTCGTGTGCGCGCTTGCGGGCCTTGGCGGAATCGACATCGGAGGATCCGGCCTACTGGGCGGATGCGGTGATGCGGACGATCAAGCTGGCGCAGCGGATGGAGGCGGCGGAGGAGGAGCTGTTCATTGCCAACCGTCAGTTGGTGGTGGCCTGTGTGAAACCGTTTTACTGGATTGGTCAAATCTGGATCTCGGACTTTTTGCAGGAGGGTTCGCGGGCACTGGCGAATGCGATCCGCAATTTTGATTTCACCCGGGGAATTCCGTTTTACGCGTATTCCCAGCGGTCGATTCAGAACCGGCTGCGGAATTTTTTCCGGGATCATATCCGGACGGGTGCGCTGGGGATGAAGCCGAGTTACGATATGACGCGGATGCTGGAGGTGATCCAGAAGTGGCGGGATCGGCACGGGGAGGATCCGTCTGAGGTGGTGATTTCGGAGATGACGCAACTGCCGCCGGAGCGGGTGAAGCGGCTGATTCCCCTGGTGCGGCAGTGGGAGCGGATGCCGAATGCGGCGTTGTCGCTGGATGCGGTGCTGGGGGATTCGCGGTCGAGTCTGCATGAGCTGGTGGCCGATTCGCATCATCCGGACGCATCGATGTTAGCGGAGCGCAACGAGGTGTGGACGGCGGTGGCGCAGTTGCCGGAGCGGATGCAGCTCATCCTCAAAATGCGCTATGTCGAAGGGCACACGCTGGAGGACGTGGGCAAAGAATTCGGTCTGACCCGGGCGCGGATCAAGCAACTGCAGGAGGAGGCACTGCAGAAGGTGCGGGTGATCATGCGGGATACGCGGGTCGACGGAAAAAAACTCTAAATCTGAATTTCCCATTTCAGGCCCGGAAAGCGGGAGAATTTGTAAATTAACAGGTATTTTAAAGATACAACCGGGACGGTTGCAGCTACGATTTCAGTTGGCTTTTTCCACGGAGCGTTTTAGGGTCGGGCATGACTGAGCCATCTCTTTCGGATATCCTCAAAATTCTGGAGTCTCTTGCCCCCCCGGCGGGCGCGGCGGAATGGGACAATACGGGCCTGATTCTTGAAGCACCCGCCGCCCGGCCGGTCACTTCGATTCTGCTGACCCTGGATCTGACCGCCGAGGTGGCCCGGGAAGCGCTTGCGCTTGGCGCAAACCTGATTGTCGCCTACCATCCGCCGATTTTCAGCGGCATCCGGCGCATGGTCCGTGCCGATCCGGTGACCGCGCCGCTGCTGGATCTGCTGGCCGCGAATGTGAGCGTGTATTCCCCCCACACCGCCCTCGATGCAGCCCCCGACGGGATGTCGGACTGGCTGGCGAATCGGTTTGATGCCCTGGCTGAAGGCCCGATTGACGGCAGCGGCCGGCATTTGATTCTGCGCAATCCGCTGACCCCGGACGCGCTGGGGTGCCTTCTGCAGGAGAAACTGGCGCTTCCGTATCTGCGTCAGGCGCTTTCCCCCTGCGGGGCGGCTGAGATCCGCTCCCTGGCCCTCTGCCCGGGAGCGGGTGCTTCGGTGCTGGCCGGCGAGGATGTCGACGCGGTGGTGACCGGCGAAATGAAGCATCATGATCTGCTGGCCTTCACCCGGCGCGGGGTGCATGTCTTCATCAGCGAACATTCTCACACCGAGCGTCCGTATCTCTCCGTTTTCCGCGAACGCCTGCTGGACAGGCTGCCGGAGGGGGTGGCGGTGACTCTTTCGCAGCAGGACCGCGACCCCGTGAGTCTGGTGACCCACCATGCCTGAACTGCCCGAAGTGGAGACCTGGCGGCGGCTGGCGGACCGCGAGGGTGTCGGCCGCATCATCCGCGAGGTGCGGGTGGCGGAGGACAAGATTGTGATGGATGAAAATCCACCGGAAGCTTTTGTCTCGGCCCTGCTGAACCGTGAACTTGTGTCCACCCACCGGCGGGGCAAGCACATGTGGCTGGCGTTTGATGCCCCGGGGCATCTATACCTTCACTATGGTATGAGCGGTTCGCTGACCGCGCATGATCCGGAGGCGGGTCCGTCTCACCCGAAACTGGCCCTGGGACTGGACAACGGCCGCTGGCTCACCTACCGAAATCCGCGCCGGATCGGCAAAGTCCGGCTTTATGCGGATGCGTTGCGGTCAAAACCCATTGCGGCCCTGGGGCCCGATCCGCTGGTGGAGCGGTTGGAGCCCGAAATGCTGAGTCCCCTGCTGAAATCCAAAAAACAGCCCATTAAAAGCGCGCTGCTGGATCAGCGGCTTTTTGCAGGCGTGGGGAACTGGATCGCGGACGAGGTGCTTTATCAGGCTGAAATTTCGCCGCACCGTCCGTGCCGCGATCTGAAGGAGGAGGAGATTCGGCATCTGCTCCGCACCCTGCGGCGCATTTTGAACAAAGCGGTGGAGGTGGGCGCGGACGACACGCGCTTTCCCAAAACTTGGCTGTTTCACCACCGCTGGGGCAAGCAGGCGGAGAAAACCGGCCGGGGCGAAGCGCTCTGTTTCGAAACCATCGGCGGACGCACCTGCGCCTGGGTGCCGGAACGTCAATCCTGAACGCGCATCTCCGGCTTTTCCGTTGCCAAACATAAGACAATATCGTATGCGTTTATCAACTTTCCTATATTCACTATTTTCAGAAAAAAGTGAATGAACCCGTTTGCCCTTTCTGTGAGGGCGTGCATATTACCAACGATGATGGCCTCTCCCCCTCCTGAAACGCTCTCCACGCTTGACCGGCATCTTGAAGATGTTCGTCAACTGATGTTCCGTACCCTGGAGGAGACTTCTCTGAGAGGAATTTTGAAGGACTCGCCTTCTTTGTCCGCGCTGGGCGGCAAAATGCTGCGGTCCCGCCTGGCTTTCCGGGTCGGGAATGCCACCGGCGCGGATCCGGAACTCCTGGTTTTTGGATCGGCGGCGGTGGAAATGATCCATACCGCCAGCCTCCTGCATGATGATGTGATCGACGGCGGGGTGATGCGCCGGGGGGTGCCGACCTTCTGGATGGAAAAAGGCAAAGCGGGTGCGATTCTGCTGGGGGATCTGCTGCTGTTCAAGGCGGTGGATCTGATGTGCCGGGTCGCCAACGGGGCCTACACGCATGAACTGGTCAGGCTGACCGGGGAAGTTTGCGAAGCGGAATCGGAGCAGGAACTGATTTTCCAGGGGTCGGAGTCCCGACTGGAACTGTGTCAAAGCATCGCCCGCCGCAAAACGGGTGCCCTGTTCGCGTTTGCGGCCCTGCTGGGGGGTCAGGGAAATGATCACCGCACCGAGGTGCTGAAAGAATCCGGGTATTTGCTGGGGACGGTGTATCAGTTGGCGGATGATATTCTCGATACACACGCCGGGGACGAATCCTCCGGAAAAACCCTCGGAACAGATGCGGCCCGCGACATCGTGTCGGCCGCACGTCTTGATGATGTGAACCTCGAACGTCATTTGGACACCCTGCTGGATGAGGCCGTGAAAATCCTCAACGGGGACGGCCGCGCCGCATCCGGGGTCAACGCGTTCATCACCGAAGACTTGCAGCCGGCGCTGCGCGCCCTCCTGGGATGAAGATTCTCATCACCTATGCGATGCCGGTGGAAAAACCGGTCTGTCAGCTTCCAGCATCCTGCCGTCTGCTGGAAACCGGCATCGGCAAAGTGCTTTCCACTGTGAAAACCGCGCTGGCGGTGGCCGAAGACCGGCCGGACCTGATCATTTCGGTGGGGTTTTGCGGCGGGCTGAACGGCAGTGCGCAGGGCAGCCTGATTCTAGCCCGGGAAACCCGGCAGTGGGACTTTTATTTGGCGATTCCCACCATCGCCATCGGTCACGGATATCAGAACCACTGCCCGCTGCCGCTGCCGGACAATGACCGTTTGCTGGATTTTTTGAGTGACAAATCCGTTGTGCGTGGCACCCTGATCTCCGGTGACCGGTTTGTGGACCGCGAGGTCCACATCGACCCGGATGCCGTCGCAGTGGATATGGAAACCGCGGCCCTGGCGCTGCTGGCCCGCGAGTTCCGAATTCCGTTTCTCAGCCTGCGGGAAGTGTCGGATGTCGCCGACGGCGAACAGGGCATTCCCCACGAGCAGTTTATGAACTATATTCAATCCCGGGGCCCGGGGTATTCCCCTGTCCTGGAGAAATTTTGCATGTCATGTCTCTGAGTTGTTTTCAAAAATCGCTGTTTATTTTTTTGTGTGTTGCGGGATTATCCGCCCCGGTATTTCCGGAAGCGGCGGAAGTGCCGCGGGTCTGGTCGCTGGAGGCACTGCAGGACTACGCCCTGAATCATGCGCCCGCTCTGGAGCGTCAGCGGCTGAGCTATCAAAACCTGATCGAAGCGGTCACGATTGCCCGGACCCGCTTTGACCCGGTGTTCACCGCCCGGCAGGAATGGGACGATGAAGATGGAGCGGGACGAACCTCCGGCAGTGTCCGTCAAACCCTCCCCGCAGATCTGGAACTCAGTGCCACCGCCAGCGTTCAGGACCAGGGCAACCGCGGCGATTTGACCCGTTACGCGATTCAGTTGAGCAAAACGCTCCTCGGCGGCGGCACCTTTCTGGAAAGTCGTCTGCCCGTCATCCGTGCCATGATCAACGAGGCCCGGGAGTTCAACCGGCTGAGCCTGGAACAGCGCCGCATGCGCTTCTCGGTGACCCGCCAGTATTTCGATGTAATCCGCAGTCAGCAAACCCTCCGCCTCCGCGAAATGCAGCTAGAGCGGGCCAAACTGAATCTGGAGCACGCGCTGGTCCGCGAGGATCCGCTGGATATCGCCACCGCCCGTCTGCGTATTCCGGAAAGCGAACTGGATGTCACCGCCGCCCGCCGGCAGATTTCCAGCGGCCTGCTGAACCTCAAAACGGAGATTGGCTATCCGCTTTCCGAAGATCTGCATCTGGAGCCGGAAGTGAATTTTGCGTTTGAGACGCTGGCACTTGACGAGGATATGGCGTATGCCCTGGAAAATCACGAAACGCTCTTGAACAACCGGCTGGAACTCGAGCTGCTGGAAAAAGAACTCCGCGTGGCCCGCAGCCGCCGCTTCCCGGAAGTCACCGCCCAGGTGAATCACACCACCAGCGATTTTTCCGGCGAAGACGACCGGGAAAGCGAAACCCGCGGCGAGGTGGTCGTCACCTGGCCCTGGCTCAACCGCCGCGACCGGGCCGAGGCGCGCCAGAAGCGGAACGAACTCGACAGTGCGGTCATCGGCTATGCGCTGGCCCGGAATGAGCGTCGGCGGGATGTCGAAAATCTTTACAGTCGGGTACTGGAGGCGGAGCGCAGTGTGGGCCTTCAGGAGGAGCGGGTGGAGGTGCTCGAACAGCAACTGCGCCTGTTTCAGGACCGCTGGGAAAACGGGGAAATCGGAATTCTGGAATATATCCGGAGCCAGAACAATTTCGAAGACGCACAGGTTCAGCGAATCACCCAGCAACTGCGCTATCTCGAACTCCTGGCGGAGTATCGCTTCAGCGTGGGACGCGAATAGGCATTCCCGGCAGTGCCTCGCCTCCCCGCTGCAAAAAGGGCTGCAGACTGCCATCCAAGGCCAGGGCAAGATCCGTGGCCGCTCTGGCAAGGTGCGCCCGGGTCTCTGTCAAATTGCCGACACCGTATAAAATCAGGGCCCGGTATACGTCGTGATGGGGTTCGTCCCATCCCTCCATCCGCTGCAGTAATTCGCGGGAACTCAGCCGCTGAAACGCAATCAGCTCTTCGAGCTGCCCCCGTTCCCGCCCTTCGGCATCCAGCAGCGGAATCCCCATCGTCAACCCGCTCCGGCTGACGTCCAGCACCGTGCCGGTCACCGAACCGACGTGCAGAATCAGCGTAATCTCTTGGTCCAGCGCGGCCCGGTAAGTCTGAATAATATCCCATTGCACCGCCTGAAGACGGAGCAGTTCGGTGCGCAGCGCCGCCAGTTCTTCGGACAGCGGAAACAAACCGGGCTGCCCGACCGCCTGATCCACCAGCCGCAGTGCCTCCCCCCAGTCCCGTGTCAACACCGGTGAAATCAGTTCATCAAGCAGCTCCTCGTAGCGCTCCCGCGCCAGGCGTTCATCCTCAATCCGCTGGGCAAACTCCTGGCGCTCCCAGTCATTGATCTGTTCTTGCAGGCGCTGCCGGAGTCCCTCCGCTGCTCCAGGAAAGGGACTCTCCGTTTCCGCAAGATACCTCCGGGCCGCATCGCCCCCCTGCTGAACCAGAATCTTTAACGTGTCCTCCTGCAGACGGCGGCGGTAACGCGCCACCGCTTCGTTGCGGGCCTCCTGAATCCGCCGGATTTGCTGCTCGGCACGCTCCTCCAGATCGGTTCCTTCCGCCTGTCCGGCAAGATGGAGCAGCTCTTCCAACACCTCATCAAAGCGCCCCGGGTTCCGCTCGTACTCCAGAATGAGCTGACTGTACCGGCGCCGCAACTCAGTCATCGGATCCACATCCGGGAAACGGATGCCCCCCCGGTCCTCAACGGCGGCCTCAGGCTCTGCCTCGGGTTGCGGAGCCACTTCAGCCGTTGCCGGCAAAAAAAAGATGAGCCCCCGAATTCCCGCCAGGCCCAGCAGCAACCCCAGCCCCACCGAAAGGGAAATGCCCAGCGGACGGGGAACCGTTTCGACCCGGCGGCGCAGGGACCGGCCGGAAGAGGAGACTCCGGTAGCCGCTTGGACTAACGGCACGCCCGCCGCGGAATCTGTGACCGGCGGGGCCCCGTGTTCCGGATCCAGTGCCAACGTGCTTTCCCCTGCGGGCGGCGTCAGCGGCGGTCCGGTCTGGGTCAGAGCCCGGTCCAGGGCGGCCAGCAGACCGTCCCAGGTGGCCAGCCGGTCGTCGGGATCTCGTGCCAGAAGCCTCGCCAGAAGATGTGCGGTGTGCCGGGAAATCCCCGGCACCAGCGAGCGGGGATCCTCCAGTTTCTCCGACGCATGACGTTTGAGCGTTTTTAAATATCCCGTGTCTTCAAAAGGAATCTTGCCCGTCAGGATATGATAAAGCGTCATGCCCAGACTGAACATATCCGAGCGGGTGTCAATCTGCTGTGGATGATCTATCTGTTCCGGGCTCATATAGTTCGGGGTGCCCATCAGCGTGTCCACATGCGTGGTCGAATGCTTCTCCAACAGATTTTTTGACAGGCCCATGTCCAGAACTTTCGCATGCGATGTGGGCGTCAGCATAATGTTACCGGGTTTGATATCCCGGTGGAGAATATCTTTCTGCTCATAAGCATACTGCAGGGCCTGTGCCACCTGGCGGATAATTTTCAGTGCCTCCGCCTCCGGCAGACATCCCTCCCGGTCCAGCAGATCCTCCAGCGTTTCCCCGGCCACATGCGCCATCGCCATAAAGTAGACCCCGTTGTCCTCGCCGGCATCGTAGGCGGTCACAATATTAGGATGGTCCATTTTCGCCTGGTAATGCACCTCTTTCAAAAACCGCACCACAAACGAACTCCGCTGGGTGTACTGTGCGGGCAGAATCTTCAGGGCCACATCCCGTTCGAGCGACAACTGGCGCGCCAGATAAACCTCCCCCATTCCGCCCTGACCAATCCGCTGCTTAATCAGAAAGCCGCCCACCACAAAGCCCGGGCCCAGCTCCAGCTTCGGCACCCGGATCTCCCCCTCACATTCCGGGCAGTTCAGCAACGTCCCCATCGCATTGGCATTAATGCGGAGCCTGGCATCACAGTGAGAGCATTGAAACGTAACGAGCATAGCGGAACGCGCTAATTGAAAATCAGGTCAAGAATACGCTGGTACCCATCGGCGGAGGTAAAGGTATAATGACAGGGGAGATCAATCTGCATGGTGACATCATCCCTCAGCTGAAGATTAAATGGATTGAGCACCGCAATCAGCGGTTCACCCGCCACGAAACCATACGCACAGGCCGCGCGGACACGCATAAACTCGGGGGGCAGCAGCTCCAGGGCTTTCGGATCCGGTTCAACCAGCGTCAGATCAATATACGGCACGCCGGAATCATGCGCCAGAAACTCCAGCGCGGCATCCCGGTGCGGCAGAATCCGGTCCTCCAACACATACGCAAGCGTCCGGGGGGAACACGGTGCCAGGGTCGAATACCAGCATAAGTCATGCAGAATGACTTTGTACTCCGCATCGGAAATCTTCCGCGCCCGCATCAAATGCTGGGCGAGAAATAATTCCGGGATCAAATCATGCTGGTAAATCCGGCGCTGATCCAAATGCAGCGTGTTGGCCCCCAGATCCTCCTCGCTCTCGCTGATCAGGTCCGCAAGATCTTCATACGCCGACTGGGCATCCGGGTTCAGCTGAGCAAACAGCTCCAGGTTATTATACAGAAAAAAGCAGAGCTGTGGATGCTCCCCTTCCGTGATCCGGCGTGCGGCCTCCACCAAACAGTTGCCGGCATCATTCAGATTTTCAATCTCCGAATAAAAATCGAAGAGCGTGATCAGCATGCCCACCGGATCCTCGATCTCGGGGAGCTTATCCTCAAGAATACGGATGGCTTCAACCACTTCAGGGTTTTCTTCCGCCGGTGAACTTTCGGAGGGTGCGTCAAAATCGGAAGGACCATCATCCCATCCGGCGTCTGGATCAAAAGGGTCTGAATTCATATTGGGGATCTAACAGACAATCCCTGCGGAAAGCAAGCGTTTCAGACGTTGAGTTCACCGGGAACTTACAGTGCCGCCAGCGCGTCCCGGGCAGTTTCGGTCGGCAACAGCGTCATGCTCCGCTCCAAATCCCGGCGCGCGGCATCTCTGCGGCCCTCAGCAGCATGAAGACGTCCACGCTCCAGCCAGAACAGAAACCACTCCGGATTACGCTCAATCGCCTGATCCCAGGCCTGCAGCGCCGCCCGGGGATTGTTCATCCGCTGATGCGCCTGTGCGCTCAAACCA
>PXDP01000327.1 GCA_003565035.1 PVC group bacterium
CACCCACTTCGGGGTGCGGATTGTCTGTTGCGAGCTTCGACCCGGCATCTTCGGCATCTTTTTAAAATACCTGATAAAATAACACCCCAGCGCGCAAAGGCTCTGGGAATCTGTGCGGACCTACGGCCCGCATCCTCATGTACCTCACACCGATACCCAGCCCGGCCGCAGGTTCCGCTTGCGCGGCTCCTGCGTCCGGACTGGGCTGATATTGGCTCGGACCTTCGGCCCGAAATGGCTGAGCAAAATGTGTATACTTGTCAGGGCACCGCCCCTGGGCAAGTCCACCCTAAATGTACGAGTATTGTCCAGTAAGATTTGTGTGTAAAGCGTAGGGCTTGTCCCGGTGGAAGCACGACTTTGTGCCCGAACCTGCGCCCCCGAAGTATTGGCCGCCCCTCCGCTTGTCGGAGGGGTGATGCCGCGACTGCTCCACGAGGCTTTGGGGACTGCAGATCGCTGATCGGCAATGGAGAGCGGCCGTCGCCGGCCGCTGTGCCAATCGGCGATTGGCGGTCCTTTTTTCCGCAGCCTTCTATTGTAGAAGGCCCCCCGAAGAGCCGAACCCACCCTGGCAGCCTCTGGTTTTGAATATCCAACATTCAACATCCAATGTCCAATTTTGAAGGGGGAAGAGGCGGAGAGGATTCGGAATGAAAACCACGGATCATTCTCCCCAAAACCCCATTTCCCCATAAAAAAAGGCTCCCCGAAGGGAGCCTTTTTTTGGTGAGGCGAAGCCTGGATCAGCCCTTGACGGTGCTGATGATGGCGGCGGCCACTTTGTAGGGGTCGGCGTTGGATGCCGGACGACGGTCTTCCAGCCAGCCCTTCCAGCCGTTTTCGACGGTGGCGATGGGAATGCGGATGGAGGCACCGCGGTCGGACACGCCAAAGCTGAACTTGTCGATGCTCTGGGTTTCGTGCTTGCCGGTGAGGCGCTTGTCGTTGTCGGCGCCGTACACGGAGATGTGGCGGCCAATGGTGCGTCCGAACTTGGAGCAGATTTCTTCGTAGGTTTCTTTGCTGCCGCAGGTACGGAGGACTTCGTTGGAGAAGTTCGCGTGCATCCCGGAACCGTTCCAGTCGGTGTCGCCGAGGGGTTTGGGATGCAGTTCGATGTAGACACCGTATTTTTCACCGATGCGCTCCAGCAGATAGCGGGCAACCCAGTGCTGATCGCCGGCGAATCGGGCGCCTTTGGCGAAGGTCTGGAATTCCCACTGGCCGGTGGCCACTTCGGCGTTGATGCCTTCAACATTGATGCCCGCTTCAAGACAGGCGTCCAGATGCTCTTCGATGATTTCACGTCCGAAGGAGTTCTTGGCGCCTACGGAACAATAGTAGGGACCCTGGGGGGCGGGATAGCCACCGACCGGGAAGCCGAGGGGACGGTTGGTCGCGGGATCCATCAGGAAGTATTCCTGCTCGAAGCCGAACCAGAAATCATCATCATCGTCGTCGATCAAGGCGCGGCCGTTGGACTCGTGGGCACTGCCGTCGGAGTTCAGGACTTCAGTCATCACCAGGAAAGCGTTTTTGCGGTCGGGATCGGGGAAGATCGCCACGGGCTTGAGCAGACAGTCAGAGGAACCGCCTTCTGCCTGGCCGGTGGAACTTCCGTCAAAACTCCACATGGGGCACTCTTCAAGCGTCCCGCCGAAATCCTTCACGATTTTCGTCTTCGAGCGCAGGCCCTGGGTGGGAACGCTGCCGTCGAGCCAGATGTATTCAAGTTTGGATAATGCCATAGGGTAATTTCTCCTTGGGAGGGTTGGGTTTGATTTCACGAACCCGCGCATTTTCTCAGCGAAGGCCGTGCGTCGTGTTCACGCGGTCTATCCTTTAGCAGTCAAAATGCCAAAAGCATAAAAATTTAAAATATTAAAAAATAAACCTTAATTTGCAGTGAAAAAAGAGAACTTGCTTAGTTTATCAAAAAAATATTTCCAGACACTCACAACAAAAATGTAATGCGTAAAAAATCGAAATACAAAATTGTCACTCAAAGACGACTTGAAGGATCAGGGTGATGAGGATGCCGAGGAAGGCGGAGGCGAGTCCGACAGTAATGACGGGATTGCGCTGCTGCCAGTTGAGGAAGCGCTCCCAGGGGGAGTAGGTGTGGGCGGACACGGATTCATGGAGAAGGTAGGCCCGCAGGTCCTCCACCATATCCACGAGGTTCGGATAGCGTTTTTTAGGATCCCGCTGGATTGCCCGGTAGCAAATCGAATCAAGTTCCGGGGGAATTCTGCGCTGGGGCGCGCGTTTGCGGGGGGCCAGGGCGTCCTGATTGAGGATTTTTTCGAGCACATCCTCCTTGGTGGTTCCCCAGACGAGGTTTTCGTGGGTGAGAATTTCGTAGAGCATACTCCCCAGCGAGTAAACATCACTCCGCACGTCCACACGGTCGGTTTTGCCGGAGGCCTGTTCGGGAGACATATATAAGGGAGTGCCGCAGCGGTTTCCAGCCCGGGTCAGTTCCAGACTGATGTGATCTTTTTCCGGGATTTCGTCGGTCACGTCTGTATCTTCGGCATTCCAGACCTTGGCCAGGCCCCAGTCGAGCACCATCACTTCGCCAAACCCGCCCACCAGCACGTTGGCGGGTTTCAGGTCCCGGTGGATCACGCCGCGGGTATGGGCAAAGGCCACGGCCTGACCGACCTGCACCAGAATTTCAATCAGGGTCTTGAGTGGATATTTTTCAACGTAGTAGGGGTCATGCGCGACAATGCCGAGCAGGATTTCCCGAAGATTTTCCCCTTCGAGTTTTTTCATCGTAAAATAGATTTGCCCCTGATTGTCCCGGCTGATCTCATAGACCGGAACCGTGCCCGGATGCTGGATGAGGGCGGTGACCCGTGCCTCCCGCAAAAAGCGTTTGCGTTCCGTTTCCACCTCCTGAAGGTGGGGGTGCAGCCGCTTCATCAGCACGATGCGCCCGAGATTCTTATCCAGACATTCTTCCAGAATCGCCGACCCGCCTTCGCTGTACTTCTCAAAGTAGTCATAGCGCATGTACCCGTTCACAATATGACGCGGCAAATCCTTGTCTGTGACGGGCAGTCGCAGATGCTCGGTGTTCAACCGTTTGTTTTGGGGAGTGCTGATTGCCTTTTTTGCCATGGCTGTTTACTGAGGGCGTCTCGGTTTCGATCAGGGATAATGTATGCGTACGCGGTAATGGATGTTTCGTCCTCCAACGTGAGGCGAATGATTCTCCGTTCATACAAGTCATCCTCGTACTGGTCAAGACGTTCCCACTCCCGGGATTGAATCCCGTAGAGAATTTGTCCGTCGGTGACCGCGCCGTTTTCTTCGAGGATTCCCGGATAATCCGCCCCGCGTACGGTGTAGCGTGCGAAGCCCTCCAGCCGGGCCGGCACATGCGGAGGAATCCGGCCAAGCAGGTGCTCAAGCAGTTCCGGGTATTGAAGGGTTCCGTAGACGAAGAGTCGGTCCATAAGCCGGGCAGGGGGGGCGTGTTGTTTAAGGGCTGATCACCTCCACCCCCCCGGCAGCGGCCAGGGAGAGGGTGACTGTTTGTTCGGAGGCCAGTTTCAGCACCAGGATGCCCGACCGGGTGTCCACCGAGTCCACCTGGACGGTGGCGCCCGGCCGGAGATTGTGCTGGGCCAGAAAATCAAGAAAATCCGGCGCATGGTCCTTCACTTTGGCAATGATCAGCGTTTCGCCGGGCTTGGCCTGTTCGAGCGGGCTGAGCACCCTCTCGTCCTCCAGCCGCCCGTCCGATCCCGGAATCGGGGACCCGTGAGGATCCAGCGAGGTGTCGCTGAGCTGAGCCTCCATGTGAGCAATCACTTTATCGGAAACCGCATGTTCCAATACTTCGGCCTCGTCGTGCACCTCCGCCCAGTCCATGTGCAGGCAGTTGACCAGATACAGTTCCAGAATCCGGTGCCGGCGCAAAACGTGGAGTGCCAGCGAACGGCCCTGGTCGGTCAGCCGCACCCCCTGCCGGGGCAGGTAGCGGACCAGCCCGGCCTCGTCCAGGGTTTTGAGCATGGTGGTGATGGTGCCGGCGGTTACACCCAGGCGCTGCGCCAGGGTTCCCAGCGCGACCAGACCGTCGGAACTCTCCTGGGAGAGCTTCCAGATATTTTTTGCGTAATTTTCAATCGTGGGGGTGGCCATGTCTGTTTTTAGGGGCTGAGAGGGTATCGGGTCGAGGAAAATAGGGTGCAGAGTTGTTTTCGTTGAACTTTAAGGTAAGTGTTTTCTTCCTAAACCGTCCTTTGAAATATGAAACTCCTTTTTCTTCCCTTTCTTGCTTTCCTTGCACTGCTTTCCGGTTGCGGCCGTCCGCCTCAAACCCGCGGGGGCCCCCCGGAGGGCGATTTTCCGGTCAATGTGGTGGCCGCGCCCGTGAAGGTGCAGCCGGTGCGTGAAACCGTTCGCCTGGTCGGCACCCTGGTGTCCCTCGACGAGCTGAATGTCTCCAGCCGCCTCATGGGCGAGCTGGTGGAAATTCATGTGCGGCAGGGCCAGCTCGTCGAGCAGGGCGAGCTGCTGTTCTCACTGGACCAGGACCGTTTGCTGGCCCGCCGGGCCGAAACCGCCTCGCGGCTGGCCCTGGCCGAATCCTCCCTGGCGCGAATCCGCCAGTTGCGCGCCTCCGATTCCGCCACCGAACAGGAATTTGATCAGGCTCAGGCCGCCAAAGTACAGGCGGCGGCGCAAATGGATCTGCTGGACGCTGAACTGCGCGACACCCGCATCCGTGCGCCTTTTGCCGGACGGCTCGGCGAGCGCATGGTCAGCGTCGGCGAAATCGTGCAGCCGGGCACCCCGCTGGCCCGCCTGGTGCGCACCGATCCGCTTGAGGTGCGCTTCGAAGTCCCCGAACGCCACCTGTCCGCGCTTCAGGAGGGCATGCTGGTCGAACTGCAAAGCGAGGCTTTTCCGGAGGAAACCTTTGATGCCGAGGTCACGTTTGTCGCTCCGGAAATTCGGATGACCACCCGAACCGTGCCGGCCCGGGCGACCGTGGCCAACGAAAATACGAAGCTGCGGCCCGGCATGTTTGTGCGTGTCAATCTGGTGCTAGACGACCGACCCGAGGCACTGGTGGTGCCCGAAGCCGCGGTCATGCAGCGCGGAACCGACACAGTGGTTTTGCGTCAGGACGAAGAGGGGCGCGCCGAGGAGCGCACCGTCCGCGTCGGCCTGCGCTTTGACGGCCTCATGGAAATTCGCGAAGGCCTCTCCAAAGACGATATCGTGGTTGTGGAGGGTCTCATGAAAGCGCGTCCGGGAATGCTGCTGAATTTCAGCCCCGAATCCGAACGCTTCGGGCTCACCGTGGAAACGGAGGACTGATATGGCTTCGTTCAGTGCCCCGTTTATCCGTCGCCCGGTGGCGACGCTGATGCTGAATCTCTCCCTGCTGGTGTTTGGATTTCTTGGACTTCAGCGTCTGCCCGTCCGCGAACTGCCCGACATTGATCCGCCGATTGTCAACGTGCTGACCGTGCTGCCCGGCGCCAGCGCCGAAGTGGTGGAAACCGAACTGACCGAACGGCTGGAGGATGTCATCGCCGGGGTTGAGGGCATCAAACGGCTCACCAGCGTCAGCCGCGAACAGGTCAGCAGCATCACCATCGAATTCAATCAGAACGTCGATGTCGATGTCGCCGCCCAGGATGTGCGCGATCAGGTTGCCCGGGTGCGCGGGAGCCTCCCGTCCGATGCCGAGGACGCCATTGTCAGCAAACAGGACGCCAACGCGCGACCGGTGATGTGGATTTCGTTTTTCAGTGACGAACTCGACACCATGGAGCTGACCCGCATCGCCGACGAACAGGTCCGCGAGCGTTTGCAGACCGTTCCCGGGGTCAGCAACGTAATCATCGGCGGCGAAAAACGCCGGGCCATGCGCCTCTGGCTCCACTCCGAACGCATGGCCGCCCGCGGGGTCACCGTGCAGGACGTGCGGCAGGCTTTGGACGAACAGAACGTGGAACTGCCCAGCGGGCGGCTGGAAAGTCTGGATTTGGAAATGACCATTCAGACCCGCGCGCAATTGCGCTCGCCGGAGGAGTTCGACCGCATGGTGATTCGTCAGGATGGCGATGCGGTGATCCGTTTCGGCGATATCGGTGAAGCGGAATGGGGCGTGGAAGACGAGCGAGCTATCGCCCGCTTCACCGGACGGCCCTCCGTGGGACTCGGGGTCATCCGGCAGTCCAGAGCCAACACCCTGGAGGTGGCCGAAGGCATAAAAACCATGATGGAGGAGATCGCTCCCACGCTGCCGGACAGCATCCAGTTCGCATTCCCCTACGACGAATCCATTTTCATTGAAAGCGCGGTCATCGAAGTCTGGAAAACCCTGGCCATCGCGTTTGTGCTTGTTGTGTTCACGATTTTCATCTTTTTGCGCAGCCTCCGGTCCACGCTGATCCCGGCCGTGGCGATTCCGTTTTCGATCATGGCCACCTTCGGCGGCATGTACGTCATCGGCTTCAGCATCAATATTTTCACCCTGCTGGCTCTCGTGCTCGCCATCGGCCTGGTGGTGGACGATGCCATTGTGGTGCTGGAAAACATTTACCGACACCTCGAAGAAGGCAAAAAGCCCATGGAAGCCGCGTTCATGGCCATGGACGAAATCTCATTCGCGGTGATCGCCACCACCCTGTCGCTGGTCTCCGTCTTTCTCCCGCTGGCCTTCATCGGCGGCGTAACCGGACGGCTCCTGCTCGAATTTGCCGTGGCCCTGTCCTTCGCCGTCATCATGTCCAGTCTCGTGGCCCTCACCCTCGCCCCCATGCTCGGCGCCCGCATCCTCCGGGAGGTCAAACCCGAGGACCACGGCAAACTGTATCAGTTCTTCGAACGCCGGCTCGACGCCATCACCCGCAGCTACGTCGGCGCCCTGCGCTATTCGCTCAATCACCGCCCCACGCTGCTCTTCCTGGCGCTCTTTTCCCTGATACTCTCCGGATATTTCTTCACCAACCTCGAACAGGAATTCCTTCCCAGTGAAGACAAAGGCCGCCTGCTCGCTTTGGCCTTTACCCAGGAAGGCGCCACCCCGGCCTTTACCGACCGCATGGTGCGGCAGATTGAGGACATCCTGCTCGACACCCCGGAAGTGGAGGCTTTCTTCACCGCCATTGCCCTTCCGTTCGACGGACCCGGCAGCGCCACCCAGGCCTTTGTATTTGTGCGGCTCACCTCCGGCGAACGCCGCCATGTCCGCGACGTGGTCGGAGGGCCCAACGGACTCGCCGCCCGTTTCTGGATGGAGGTGGAAGGCGCCATCGCCATTCCCATCATGCCCCAGGCGGTGGATGTCCGCTTCGGACAGCCCTTCGCACTCATCCTGCAGCATCCTGACCTCACCCGCCTCGATACCGTTACCCAGGAGATCAGCGGCGAACTGCGTCGGGCCGGTTTTTTGGCCAATGTCCGACAAACCTTCGAACTGAACAAACCCGAAATCCGGGTGGAATTCGACCGTGACCGCGCCAGTGCCCTCGGTATTTCCCTCGAAGAAATCAGCCGCACCCTGCAGATCAAATTCGGCGGCCTCGAAGTCAGCAGCCTCCAGCGCGGCGGCCGTCAATACGAAGTCATCGCCCGCCTTCGCGAAGAAAACCGCATGAGCCCCGACGACCTCACCTCGCTGCACGTCCGCAGTGCCGACGGTGAACTTATACCCCTCGACAGTCTCGTGAACGTTGAAGTCGGCACCGGCCCCAACCGCATCGAACGCTTTCAGCGCCGCCGATCCGTCACCATTGAGGCCACCCCCGCCGGAGTGCCCCTGGGCCGGGCCGTGGAGCAGGCCGAAGCCCTGCTCGCCGAACACCTCCCCGAAGACGTCACCTATGCCTGGTCCGGCGAAGCCCTCGATCTGCAGGAATCCTCGGCCGACATCTACGCCTTCTTTTTTCTCGCCATCATCGTCGTGTACATGGTGCTTGCCGCCCAATTCGAAAGCCTCGTGCATCCCTTCACCGTCATGCTCTCCCTGCCGCTCGCCTTCGTCGGCGCGTTTGCCGGACTGTACATGCTCAGTTGGGTGAATTTCGCCGGTGAGCAGCTCCACGGCTGGGTAAATTTCGCGCCCGAAGTGCCGGGATTCGCCCGCGTGCTCCAGCGCATGGTTCCGCGAATACCCTCCATGAACATCAACATCTTCAGTCAGGTCGGACTCATCCTCCTCGTGGGCCTGGTCACCAAAAACTCGATTCTCCTCGTGGAATTCGCCAATCAGCTCGTGGATAAAGGTCTCGACGCCAAAGCCGCCATGCTCGAAGCCGGCGAAAAGCGGTTGCGGCCGATTCTGATGACCAGTATGGCCACCATCATGGGGATTCTGCCTATCGCCATCGGGTTTGGTGATTCCGCAGAAAGCCGCCGTCCCCTCGGGGTGGTCGCCGTGGGCGGCATGATTACCTCCACACTGCTGACCCTCCTCGTCATCCCCGTCATTTACACCCTCTTCTCCCAGCTGGGTGCCCGCGGCCATGGTCACAGCCCGGAGAAATCCGATTCCGACCCCAATGCCGACTCCAATTCCGAATCCGGTTCCGAATCCGGGGCCTAAAAAAAACCGTTCACACGCCCTGAGGCGTTGAACGGTGATTTTCCGATGATCGGAAAACGCTGCGCTGTGATTTCCGATGATCGGAAAAAAGGGCCCGGAAGTTTCCGATGATCGGAAAAGGGGCGGCAGAGCATTCCGATGATCGGAAGCGCCTCGGGGTGACGCTTAGCGCTGGAAGCGGGAATACTTCTTGTTGAAGCGGTCCACGCGGCCTTCGGTATCGATCAGCTTGGAGCTGCCGGTGAAGAACGGATGGCAGGCGGCACAGCTGTTCACGTGCATTTCTTTGCGCGTAGATTTGGTAACCACAACATTACCGCAGGCGCAGTGAATTTTGCAGTCGACGTATTCGGGATGAAGCGTGGCTTTCATAAAATGGTCCTTGAAATGGGTCCTGGGTTGGAGAAAGGTTGGTTCTTATAGGGGGTGTTTGCCGGTGTGGCAAGTTTAAAAGGGGGAATTTTAGTCGGAAGATCCAACATCCAACATTCAACATCCAATGTCCAATTTTGAAGGGAGAAGGGGGCGGAGAGGCTCCAGAATGAAAACCACTGAGGGCACTGATGGTCACTGATGCTGTGAGGCAGGGGGCTGTGAGGCAGAGCGGTTTTGAACAGAAGGAAACGAAGGGAAGGAAGAAGGCGGGGGGCGGTGGGGCACCGGAAAATGTAACCACCGATGTACACCGACCTGCCCGCAATACTTCGCGTAGCGATGTAGGCGGGTGAACACCGATGCCGGGAGGCAGGGGGAAGAGGGTGATGCACGTAGGCTGTGAGGTAAGGGGAAGAGAACCACCGATACCACCGATAAACACCGATAGGCTTTGGGGCAGGGGGATAAGACTCCTGATCGTAATCGTACTCGTCATCGTAATCGTACTCAATTCAGCTCAAGTCGATTTTGCCTTAAAACTCCCCGCGCCGGAGAATTCACCCTAAAAAACGCTTGTCAAAGTCCGTTCGGGATTTCAGGATCTTATCCATGGACGTGCACGCCACATTTCAACCTGAAAGCTTCCAGTCGGCATCTACCGATGCGATGTCGGCCCCCTGCGAGTTCCCCGCACATCCGGCTACGACAACAGAGTCTCTTTTGTCGGTTTTCTGCACAATCTTTTTTCCCTTGCTTCGCCATCCACACCTACGATTCCCGATGTCTCTGCCACATCCGAAAAACACGTTTCCGGGATTCAGCCTTTGTTTTCAGGGGTTTTGCCTTCAAAGACCGTTTAGCTTCACCAGCCACCCATCCTGCACCTACAGCTACAACGCCCCCCACACCC
>PXDP01000456.1 GCA_003565035.1 PVC group bacterium
CGCACAGTGCGTCTCGGTCCTCATGGACGAGGAATTTTTCGGCGGGGGCGAGAATCATTTTGAGGCCGTGCGCGAACAGATCAAGCTCCCCATGCTCTACAAAGAGTTTGTCGTGGATCCCTGGCAGGTCTGGCATGCCAAAAAACTGGGGGCCTCCGCCGTACTGCTCATCGCCGCCGCCATGCCGGAAACCCTGCTTGCGGGCCTCATGACCGAGATCCGTCTGGCCGGGCTTGAAGTGCTGTTTGAAGTGCACAATGAGGAGGAGCTGGAAACAGCACTCAAACTCGAAGCTCCGCTGATCGGCATCAACAACCGGGATCTGAAAACCTTTGAGACCTCCCTGGACACCACCCTGCGCCTTATGCCCAAAGTTGGCCGCGATGTCTGCATCGTCAGCGAAAGCGGAATCCGGACCCGCGAGGATGTCGAACGTCTGCGCGATGCCGGTGTCTCCGGAATTCTCGTGGGTGAACAGCTTCTCCGTCAATCCGATCTGCAGGCCGCCGTCCACGATCTGATGGGGTCATGAACGGATTCGTCAAACTTTGCGGCCTGACACGGAGCAGCGACGTCCGCCTGGCCGTGGAGGCCGGCGCGGATGCCCTCGGCTTTGTTTTCTGGCCGAAGAGTCCGCGCCATGTCACCGCCAAACAGGTGGGTGCGTGGGACATCCCCTCCGACCGCCTCAAGGTCGGTGTCTTCGTGGACCAGCCCGTCGAAGCGGTTCAGGAAATTTTTGATTCCGCCGGCCTCAGTCTCGTTCAGTTGCACGGCAGCGAAGACGCGGACTATATCCGCCGCCTCAACCGGCCGGCATGGAAGGCTCTGCACCTGGACCGTTGCCCCGAAAACCCGGAAACACTTCCCGTGGAAGCCCTTTTGATGGACAGCGGCACCGTGGAAATGCCCGGCGGCACCGGGATAGAGGTCGATCTGGCCCGGGCCGCCGCTTTTGTGGCACAAATCCCGGCAAAGGTTCTGCTTGCGGGCGGACTGAAAGCGGATACGGTAGGGCGTGCGATTCACGCCGTGCGTCCGTACGGCGTGGATGTCAGCTCTGGTATCGAAACCGCTCCGGGCATTAAACACCCGGAACAGCTTGCAGAATTTGTCCGGCAGGCCCGCAAGGCCTTTGCCTCTCTTTCACCCCAATCCAAACCCATTTCATGAACACATTTACTTCTCAGCCGGATGCCGGCGGACATTTTGGGCCCTATGGCGGTATGTTTGTGCCTGAAATTCTCGTGCACCCCCTCCAGGAACTCACCGCCGCCTACCAGCAGGTCCGCGAAGACGAGACCTTTCAATCCGAACTCAGCGTCCTCCTGCATGAATACGTGGGCCGTCCCACTTCGCTGTATTTCGCCAAACGCATGACCGAAGCGCTGGGCGGTGCCAAAATCTATCTCAAACGCGAGGACCTCTGCCATACCGGAGCCCACAAAATCAACAACAGTCTCGGACAGGTGCTGCTGGCCCGCCGCATGGGCAAAACCCGCATCATTGCCGAAACCGGTGCCGGACAGCACGGGGTCGCCACCGCCACGGTTTCCGCCATGTTCGGTCTGGAGTGCGTGGTCTATATGGGCGCGGTGGATATGGAGCGTCAGGCGCTCAACGTGTACCGGATGCGGCGTCTCGGCGCCAAAGTCGTGGGGGTTACCGCCGGGCAGCAAACCCTGAAAGACGCGATCAGCGAAGCCATGCGCGACTGGGTCACCAACATCAGCGACACGCACTATATCATCGGCTCCGCCCTCGGCGCACACCCCTACCCCATGATGGTCCGCGACTTTCAATCTGTCATCGGCAAAGAGGCCCGCCGCCAGATTCTTGAAAAAGAAGGCCGGCTCCCGGATCACCTGATCGCCTGCGTCGGCGGCGGCAGCAACGCCATTGGTCTCTTTCACCCCTTTCTCGGCGATGCGTCCGTAAAAATGACCGGCGTGGAGGCGGGCGGACTGGGAACCGGACTCGGCGAACACGCCGCCCGCTTCAACGGGGGCTCCCTGGGCATCCTCCAGGGAACCAAAACCTATGTGCTGCAGGATGACGAGGGGCAGATCAGCCTCACCCACTCCGTGAGCGCCGGCCTGGATTATGCCGCCATCGGTCCCGAGCACGCCTGGCTGAAAGACCGAGGCCGCGTGGAATACACCTCCTGCGGCGATCAGGAGGCGGTGGATGCCCTCGGCGCCCTCAGCCGCTGGGAGGGCATTCTCCCCGCCCTCGAAAGCGCCCACGGCGTCGCCCATGCCATCCGCATCGCCCCCGGAATGGACAAAGACCAGATTATCATCGTCAACTGCTCCGGACGCGGCGACAAAGATGTCCAGGAACTCGCCGCCTGGGAAAAACGGCAGCAGGACAAACACTCTGTCAACGAAGCGGAGCCCGCCACGCCATGAGGAGCATGACCGGATTCGGCCAGGGAGCCGCCGCCCGCAAGGGGCTTTCCGTGCGCGTGGAACTCAGCGCCGTCAACCGGAAGAACCTCGACATCAACACCTCCCTTCCCCGGCCCTATGCCTCCTGGGAGGCGCACTGTCAGACGCGGATTCAGAAAGAGCTGCACCGCGGCCGGATTCAGGTTCGGGTGGAAATCCTGACCGAGGCTTCAACCGACGGTCTCCACTTTGACTCCGCCCGTGCCGAAGATCTGCTCCAACAGGCCAACCGTTTTGCCTCCGAGCATCAGCTCAAACCGATCGAAGCCGTGTCCGATCTTCTCCGGGTTGGGCTGACCGTGCCTGACGAGCAGCCCGCCGACTCCGAAGATCTCACCGGCCTGCTGGACACCGCCCTCGGCGGCGCACTGGAGGAACTCGTGACCATGCGGACCCGGGAAGGCGCACACCTCGCGGAGGTGCTCGCCGGGCAGCTCGATCAGCTTGAACAGATCCTGCAGCAAATCGCCCCCCTTATCGACCCCGCCCGCAACCGGATGATTCAAAAACTGCGTGAAGCCGTTCAGGCCCTGGATGTGAATCTTGACGAGGCCCAGCCCCGCCTGCTCCAGGAAATCGCGCTGTACGGGGAACGGACCGATATCCGCGAGGAGACCGACCGGATTCAGGGACACATCCATCAGGCCCGGGAAAAAATACGCGGCGAAGGCCCGTGCGGCCGCGCGCTTGACTTCCTCTGTCAGGAGCTGGGCCGCGAACTCAATACCCTCTCCGTCAAAGCCGCGTCCTCCGAAATAAATCAACTGGCTTTAGCCGGAAAAGAACAACTTGAAATGATCCGCGAACAAGTTCAAAACGTCGAATAAACGATGCAACCCACTCCCCATCCCGTCCTTTTTCTGGTCAGTGCTCCCTCCGGCGCCGGCAAAACCACCCTCTGCAAACAGCTCCTCGCCACGCATCCGGAGCTGCGCTATTCCGTGAGCTGCACCACCCGCCCCCCGCGGGAAGGAGAAGTGGACGGCGTCGATTATTTTTTCATGACCCGAGAAGCGTTTGAAGCCAAAATCATGACCGATGATTTTCTGGAGCACGCTGAAGTCTACGGCAATTACTATGGCACGGAAATTTCTTTTGTCACCCGGGTCCTGGCCGGCGGAAACTCTGTTCTGCTGGATGTCGATGTGCAGGGTGCGGAAAAAATCCGCACCGCACTGCAGCGGCCCGGCCTGGCCCCCCGGCTGTGCCAGGCCTTCTGCGATGTGTTTGTGCTGCCGCCTTCACTTCAAGCCTTAAAACAAAGACTCATTCAGCGGGGAAAGGACAGCGAAGACGTCATCGAAAGACGCCTGGAACAGGCCGGGGCGGAAATCCTGCAAGCAGACCGCTACCAATACCAATTTCAAAACGCGGACCTCAACGAGGCGGTGCTTACCTTTCAGTCCATTTACCGCGCCGCATCGTACCGGACCTGGCACTCAAACCGCTCCTGAGCCTTATGCCTATAAAAGTAGGCAAATGAAAATTATAATTTAACGGTGTATCGCGCCCTTTGACCTGCCGGAAGGATGCGGTGTAGACTTTACGGCATAGTACTGGAAAACGTTTTTCCAGTTGTTAAGCCCCGGGTCAACCTTTTCACAAAGACCCGTCATCACAATAGGAGATGAGAGAGTGCCTGCAAAAAAAACACCGGCCCCCAAAAAGGCCCCTGCTAAAAAAACGGTAGCCAAAAAAGCTCCCGCCGCCCCAAAAGCCCCGGCCAAAAAAGCCGCCGCGAAAAAGGCTCCCGCAGTCAAGAAAGCCGCCGCAAAGAAAACTGTGGCCAAAAAAGCGCCCGCCAAAAAAGCCGTAGCGAAGAAAGCGCCCGCCAAAAAGACGGTTGCGAAAAAAGTTCCGGCCAAAAAAGCGCCCGCAGCCAAAAAAGCCGCGGTAAAGAAGGCGCCAGCGAAAAAAGCGGCACCCAAAAGCGTTGTCGCCAAAAAGCCCTCCACTCAAAAAGCTCCGGCCAAAAAAGTGGTGACGAAGAAGGTGCCCGCGAAAAAAGCCCCGGCCAAAAAAGCCGCAGCCAAAAAAGCACCGGCGAAAAAAGCGCCCGCTAAGAAAGCTGTGGCCAAAAAAGCACCCGCTAAGAAAGCACCGGCAAAGAAAACCGTAGCCAAAAAAGCGCCGGCGAAAAAAGCGGCGGCGACAAAGGCCCCGGCGAAGAAGGCCACAGCCAAAAAAGCGCCGGCTAAGAAGACCGTAGCCAAAAAAGCTCCGGCGAAAAAAGCGGTAACGAAAAAAGCTCCGGCTAAGAAGGCCGTGGCAAAAAAAGCGCCGGCCAAAAAAAGCTGAGACGGCCCACCAGGACAAACCTCAAATTCGGGGGAAAGGCACAGCCTTTTCCCCGAATTATTTTACGGATTCCATTTGATCGATCGCATCCCGCAACAAAGCCTTAAGCTCCATGCGGCGGGCATCCAGACTTTCATTCTTCTTCAGCAATGAAGCCTGGGCCGATTCCAGTTCCTGAATACGCGAAGAGGATTTTTTCAATAAATCCACCGCATCGCGGAAGGCCCGGCCCATATCTTTGAGAATTTTATCTCCCTCACCCAGACGTTGGAGTTCTCCGTCGAGCTGACTCTCCAGGGCGTTAAGGGTATCCAGCGCCTCCCCGAACGATTGTGAGCGCTCCCAGACTTCTGCCAGCTGTTCATGCGCAAAGGAAAGACTGTGCAGTGTTTTTTCAAAGCGCTGGTCTATCACACGGTTCTGCTGCGACTCCGTATCCTGATTCTCCAATTTCTGCTTCAGTTTTTTCCGTTCCGCTTCTGACCGGAGATAGTCTTCTTTTTCCTCCTCATACACCACCTCAAGCCCCCACAAGTCTTTCTGGACCCGAAGAAGCAGCGACTCCACCTCGCGAATCCGAGCATTGCGGGTTTTCACCATCTCCACCGCATCATTCAGGAGTTCGGTTTTCGCCTCCAATTCTTTCCGGTAGGGTTCCACACAAACCGCCACCGCTTTTGCCACCGCGGCTCCTTTGTGGACAGAATCGGCATGAAACGGGTCATCGCCTCCGGGAAAGGGCTGAGTATTGGGAATCAGAATCAGCTTCTGACACTTGGGACAATTTACCTGCCCACCGGCAACACTCTCTTTTACCGTAAGCGGAACATAACAGGCTGGGCAACAGAACTGGATCAAGTTTTTTTTCCTTTGCTAAATTGACATCCCCTCCTGAACAGAGAGACTCCTTCCTTTACACCCTCTTCCCCGTCCGGGTCAATGAAAGGCTTTCAGAATCTTAACCCTTTTTATCTTATCCGTTCTTTTCCCCCGTTATAAAGCATCCCATGTCCGCACGAAACAAACTCATTTTACTTTTTGTCATTCTCTGCATCCTGATTCTGATAAGTTTTTTGATCTGGGGTGCAGGATTTGAAGCCCTTTTTTCTCTGCAGGGCAGTCAGCGCTTTTTTGAAGCCCACCGGGACTGGGCCGGCCCGCTGGGGGCCGGCCTTCTCGTCGCGGATTTGATTCTGCCCATTCCCAGTACCGGAGTCCTGGGTGGCATGGGCGCAGTGCTGGGCGTCAGAGCCGCATTTCTCTGGGGATGGTCCGGTCTGGTGCTTTCGGGCATCTGCGGGTATGCCGCAGCCCGGCTGGGAGGAACTCACTGGGCGGAAAAACTGGCCTCGGAGACGGAGCGGGAACGCTACCGGAGCCTGTTCAATCATTGGGGAAGTCTGGCCATCATTCTTACCCGCCTGCTGCCCATTCTTCCCGAGGTTCTCAGCGTTCTTTCCGGCCTTTACGGCATGAAATTCTCCAGATTTATCGGGGCCACACTTCTCGGTTCCCTTGCTCCGGCTTTTGCATATGCCTGGCTGGGTGCGCAGGCCCGGGAACATCCCGGACCGGCCGTCTGGGGCATCGTTCTGCTCACCGCCCTGGCCTGGCTGGCTTTTCTGCGCCTCCAACGCGCCACCCGCACCCCCTGAATCCCACATCTCCACCCCAAATTTTACAACCCGTCATCCTGTGAACGAAACCCTCAAGCAAAAACTGGCTCTGCTTCCCGCCAAACCCGGTGTTTACCTGATGCGCGACCGCAACGGGAAAGTGGTCTATGTCGGCAAAGCAAAATCCCTCCGCAACCGGGTGCGGAATTATTTTCAAAAGGCCACCCTGCGCCGGGCCGACCCCAAAATCCGCGGCCTGATCAACAGCATTGAGGATCTGGACATCATCGAGGTCCGGAATGAGGCCGACGCCATCCTCACCGAAGGCCGCCTCATCAAGGAATACAAACCCTACTACAACACCCTCTTCAAGGATGACAAACGGTTTATTCTCCTGAAAATCAATCTGCGGGATCCTTTCCCCGCCTTCACCGTCGCCCGCCTCCGAAAACAGGACGGAGCCACCTATCTCGGCCCCTACGCGTCCGCCACCTCCGCCCGCACCGCCAAAGAATTCGTGGAACGGCACTTCGGACTGCGCCGCTGCCGGCCACTGGAGCCGGATGCCGACACCCATAAACACTGCCTCGCCGATATCATCAGCTTCTGCTCCGCGCCCTGCATTGGCAGGGTCTCCCCGGAGGAATACCGCCATCGGGCTGCTGAGGCGGTGGCCTTTCTCCGCGGCGAACGGCCCGATATCCTCAAAAACCTGCAAACTGAAATGGAGGCCGCCGCCAAAAAACTGGAGTTTGAGACCGCCGCCCGCCTTCGCGACACCCTTCTGCAGCTCCGCCGCGCCGTGAAACAGCGTGCCACCGGCACCCGCGATCTTGACCGCGATCTGGAGGATGCCCGACTGGGACTGAAAGAACTGCGGGAGGCGCTCCACCTCAAGGTCACCCCGCGTGTGATCGAGACCTTTGATATTTCCAACACCATGGGACAGCAGGCCGTCGCCTCCATGGTCTGCGCCGTGGACGGACGGCCCAACCGCAGCCGGTACAAACGCTTCAAAATCAAATTCACCGAAGGCCCCGATGATCCCGGCATGATCGCCGAGGCCGCCCGCCGCCGCTACAGCCGCCTTCTCAAGGAAAACAAACCCCTGCCGGATCTCGTCGTCTTCGACGGCGGTATCACCCAGCTCCGCGCCGGCCGCCGGGCCCTCGACGAACTCGGCCTGCATGATCTCCCCGCTGTCGGACTCGCAAAACGCTTCGAAGAAGTCGTGTGGGACATCACCAACCGCGAACCGCCCCTGCGCCTGCCCCTCAATTCTCCCGGTCTGCGGGTGCTGCGCGGGATCCGCGACGAGGCCCACCGCTTTGCCCTCACCTATCACCGTTCCCTGCGCGACCGCCGCATCCGCGAATCCCTGCTCGATGATATCCCCGGCATCGGCGAGAAACGCAAGCACATCCTCCTCACCCACTTCGGATCCGTCCAGCGCCTGCAAAAAGCCTCTGTAGCCGAAATCGCCCTGGCCCCGGGTATCGGCAGCCGCTTTGCCGAGACCGTTTACTCCGTTCTGCACAGACATTCTTGAAGCCCTCCGGGTCCGGCATGCCCTCCCCGCGCCGGTGAATTACCCCCCAGGTTTGGCGGCCCTTTTGGCGTAACGTGCACTTTTTTTCATTTTTTTGCGGAAGATCCCGAAAAAGAGAGGTGTAGGGAAGTATGAAGACGCTCCACTCTCCAATCATTTCTCTGTATGATTTCCATGCCATGGACCGGTTTCCCCTGGCCAGAAACTACCGGGAACTCTCCCCGCACATCCGTCCCGGTGTCCGCGAACCCGAACCCTCCCTGCAGGATCCGTTCACCGAACGCCATCTGCACTGTATCTGGTTCGACAACCGCCTGCGCCCCGCCCCCCTGACCAGTCTGCGCGGAGAACCCATTGTCATTCACAGCCCCGGGCGCTGGAATTTTGAAGCCGGACCCGATTTTCTGGATGCAGAATGGTCCGTCGCCGGACGCCGCATGCGCGGCGATGTGGAAATTCATATCCGGCCAATGGACTGGAAACACCACGGGCATCATGAAGACCCCCGCTACCGCAATGTGCGTCTCCATGTCACCTACGAACCTGGATCTCTGGCCCCCGGCCTGCTGCCGCCCGCCTGTGAGGAAACCGCCCTCCAGGCCGCTCTGGATCAGCGCTCCCACTTTTTTTTCGACAGTATCGACACCTCCGCCTATCCCTGGGATATTGACGGCTCGCTCACCGAACTTCGGCTTTACTGTCAGGATATGGATGATGAAGCGCGCGGGGCCCTGCTGGACGCCGCCGGACAGGAACGGCTCAGGCGCAAAACCCTGCGCATGGCCCGGGCCGTCCACGCCGTTGGCGCTGAACAGGCGCTGTATCAGGCTCTTCTCCGCGCTCTCGGATACAAACACAATGCCGATCTTTGTGAGGAACTTGCGCGCCGGATCCCCCTGCATGAACTCCGCCGGGAGGCCGCCGGAGATCCGGAAACCGCCTATGCCCTGCTGCTCGGCACCGCCGGTCTCCTGCCGCAGGATGATTCTGACCGGGGGCTCCCTCCCTGGGCGGATACCAGGCAACTCTGGAGCATCTGGTGGCGAAAACAACAATCATACGCCGAACGCCTCCTTGACCCTCAGCAATGGCGTTTGGACAGTTGCCGACCCGGAAATCACCCCGTCCGCCGCCTGCGCGCGGCTGCGGCGCTGTTTACGCCGCCGCCCTGTCTCGAAGACACCCTCCGGGCCGGGCCAGAAGAAACACCCAAAGCCTGGCTCAACCGCTGCCGAAAAGCCCTGCAAGTCCGCGAACCTGGCGGAAACCTTCGGCTGATCGGTCCGGAGCGCGCGGCGGCAATTGTCGTCAATGCCCTCCTCCCCTGGCGGGCGGTCATGGAACCAGGCAAGGTTCCCATGGAGCTTCTACGCGCCCTGCCGGGAGAGCCTGTAAACGCCCTGGCCCGCAATGCCGCCCATGCACTTTTCGGACCCGACCACCATCCCCGCCTCTGGCGTGGCACGCTGCGGAAACAGGGCCTGCTGCAGTTTCATGAAGACTTTGGCGTATAATCCCAGGGGTAAAATGCGTTTCCGATCCACGATCACCTGTTTTAGCTTCAACGTTTCGATGATTCAAAGCTGCTATACCAGGCCACAAGTGTATCATCTCGGGTTTCCAGACTGTACTTCCACAAACCGTCCTCTGTTTCGGTAGCTGACTGAGGGCGGGTCATGGTGGAACGAAGCACTCAGCGCAAATCTTCCCGCACGGCGTCCGCGCCGGCGGCCCGCAGCGCTTCGGCGGACAGACTTGTAGTCAGCGCCAGACAGGCGCAGCCGGCCGCTTTGGCCGCGCGCACGCCGTTAACCGCGTCCTCCACGACCAGACAGACCGCCGGGTCCAGGCCCAATCGCGACGCGGCGGTCAGAAAGGTTTCCGGATCGGGTTTCTTGCGGGAAACATCATCCCCGGTCACGCACACATCAAAACAGGACGGGGGCAGGCCG
>PXDP01000217.1 GCA_003565035.1 PVC group bacterium
GGCGATGGTGACCTCTCCGGGTGCCAAGCCCCGGACCATTCATGTCTCGGAAGCTCTGCAGACCTGCGACGCGAAGCTGTGTGAATCGGTGGAGAGCGGGCACACAAGTCATGACCGTTCCGCGCAGCTCATCGAAAAACTGGGGCTCTCGAAAGACGTGGTGCGTATGGACAGTCAGGCGAAATATGCCGCGGTCGCCCACGGGGCGGCCGGGGTGTATATGCGTCTGCCGGTGAAAAAGGGGTATCGCGAAAAGATTTGGGATCATGCGGCCGGGGTGGCGGTGATCCAGGCGGCCGGGGGCAAAGTGACGGATCTCAACGGCAAGGCCCTTGATTTTGGCCAGGGAGAAACTCTGAGCAAAAACCGGGGGGTGCTGGCCACCAACGGGGCGCTGCATCCGCCGGCCCTGGCGGTGCTCAAGACGATTACGCCCCCTGAATCCGCCTGGGAGTAACCATGGTGCATCCGGACGAATTTTATATGGACCTGGCGATGCGCGAGGCTCACCGCGCCGGCGAAGCCGGCGAAGTGCCGGTGGGCGCAGTTCTGGTGCATCCGGAGCGGGGCATTGTCGGCAAGGCCCATAATCAGGTGGAAACGCTGAAGGATGCCACAGCCCATGCTGAAGTTTTGGCGATTACCCAGGCATCCGCGGCGCTGGAGGACTGGCGGCTGGAGGACTGTACGCTGTACGTGACCAAAGAGCCCTGCCCCATGTGCGCGGGGGCGATTGTCTTCTCGCGGGTGCGCCGCGTGGTCTGGGGGCTGAGTGATGCGAAGCGCGGCGGCGAAAGCCGCTTTGGCATTTTAAGCTGTCCGGACACCTATCACCGCCCGGAAATCCTGTCCGGCTGGATGGAGGAACCCTGTAAACAGCAGTTTCTGGCCTTTTTTAAAGCGGTTCGAACGAATTCAGTCGGTAAACCCGGTGCGGCGGAGCCACTTTCATGAGTTCACCGCCCGGGAAGTCCTGAACCCCGGCGAGTTGCTCCAGCAGAGGGTCATCGTGGCGCGCCAGATGAATCACCCGGATATCGTTTTGCCGCAGATAGGCCAGCAGCGCTTCAGGCTGAATGGAGCCGTCCGAGGTTTTGACCAGCATGATGGACCAGTCGGTCTCGCCGTTGAGTCCGTGGACCTGCTGCTTTCCGTGTCCCAGAAAGATGCCGGGGCGGTCGGTGAGCAGGGGCGAATTGCGCAATTCAGGCTGTTCCTCAAAGAGCCGGATCACCACCTCCATGCGGGCATGCGTTCCGTCGGTTTCGACCGCGCCTCCGGTCAAAACGCGGGGAAGAACGGCGCAGAAAAAGGCAGCCGCCACCAGTCCGGCGCTGCCGAGGGCCAGACGGCCGGGCGGGGCCTCATGACTCTGGAACCAGTGAAAGAGCGGATATACCAGGACCAGCACGGCAAATGGGGCCAGCAGCGGGGTGGTAATCCGCAGGCAGGTTTGAAAGCTGGTTAAGCCGGTCACCGGACTCATCACCGTAAGCACCAGCACCCAGAGGATCATAAAAGGGACCCAGAAAAAGGGCAGCGCTTTATGCCGGTTCAGCAGCGTGCAGAGGACAATGCCCAGCGGCCAGAGCAGCCCGATGAAAATCCCGAGGGCCCCGGCATCGGTCGCGAGCATACGGAAGCCATTAAGAAACCGGCTGGTTAAGCCAAGCGAATTGGCGGTGCTGGAGGCGGCGGGGGCTCCCAGCAGCAGCTGGGCGTCGTATCCCGGCAAAATCGGGGACTGGGCGAGCAGCAGGTTTCGGTTGATCATAGGCCAGAGCACCGCGAGGACCATGAGCAGCCCTCCAAACGCCATACCGACAAGCGGCACTCCCCGGGAGCGGGCGGGACTGTTGTAGAGGGTCAGGCTCAGCAAATACGAAGCCAGCAGGACCCAGATCAGACTGAGTTCAATCTGCACATATCCGGCGAGTCCGATCAGAAACGCGGAGAGAAAAATCCGTTCGGGGATAACTTTTTCGAGGGCGGTGAAAAAGGAGGTCAGGCCCCAGACAACCAGTGCCATGCCCAGAGCCACGGAGGGATCCGGAGCGAGTCCGCTCTGGACCGCCCCCAGTCCGGCAAAGGCGGCGACCGTGGCGATGGCAAAGGGCCGGAAAGGAAAAATACTGAGGCTGAGTTCATACATTCCCGCCAGGGCCACCACCAGCGCGGCCAGACTCAGCCAGATTCCCGCGCGGGCGAGATCTCCGGTAAAGATGGAGACTCCGGCCAGCAGATACCGGGGAAGCACGCGGGCCCCGAAGGTCTGCGGCACCCCCTCCAGCACCCCGTAGACACCCGGCTGCTCCTGAAGAACCTGCACAAAGGCCTGATCCAGAAACAGCACATCACCGGGATTCCCGCCGTCACTCACCCCGGGCAGCCAGCGCGAAAACACAAATACACAGAGACCGAACGCAAACGCCGGCCAGAAGAGCGGCCCGCGGTGCAGCCGGAGAAAAGCAGGTACCGTCTGATTCATTGTCCACGCTCCGCAACCGCTTCGATGGATTCAATGTGTGTAAGGGGTACCCGCTGACCGGCCACCCAGAAATCGCGGCCGCGCACCAGCACATGCTGCCCCACCAGAGAACGGATCTGCTCCTCGTCACCGCGCAAATACGCCAGAGACTCTTCCCGGCCGCGTTCGCGGAACACCAGGTGAAACCGGCTCGGGGCCGACCCCGCAATTAAATAGGCTTTCACCCAGCCCCTGCGGACCGAGGCGGTCCCCTGGCCCTCCAGCGGCACCAGACGCACATCCTCCGGCACCGAAACTTCCTCCGCTGCCGGCGCCGGCTCCGCCTCCACCACGGCCACCACTTCCGGGACAGGCTCCACCTCCACCAGCGGGAGTTCAGCTTCGGCCTCCTCTGTGTCTGCGGTGACATCCAGGTCTGTATCCGGTTCCGCGGTCTCCGTGACTGCCTCGATGACCTCCTCTGTGCCGGTCTCCGTACCAGTCTCACTAAGGGTCTCTGTGCCAGCCTCTACGGTGCTTTCCGGCAACGCCTCCTCTTCAGGGCTGTCCAGCCCGGCAAGGCCGGACTCTTCCCCGGCTTCAGGTTCGTCCGCGCCCTCAGGAATCATCACCAGCTCCCGAAAAATCCAGACCTGCACTGCATCTGTGGGCTGGATCCGCCGCCATTCGTCATACCGCTCCAGAACCTTCACCGGATCCATGCGCTCCAACTGGCCCAGCACATCAAACTGGGTTCCCGGGCCACTCCGCATGTTCAGCACCCGGGTGCGCACCTCACGGTCCTCAAACAACAGCCCGCCGTGGACCCAGACCCCCAGCGTCGCCGGCGCACGAACCCGCACCCAGTCATCGGTCAGCTCCAGCCCCGTCATCAGATCGCCATAATTGACCTGACCGATCACATCGCTCTCCAGACTGCCGGCATTGCGCAAATTCACGCGGTCCGCAATCACCATGACCTCGAAAGTGGATGCGTGTTCAGCACCTTCTGCCTCTTCAGCGGTCTCCGCCCGTCCGGCCGATATCCAGGAAAAAAAACACAAAATCAGAAGTAAAGCTTTCATGCGGGACGGCTTAACAACTCCGGAATCGAATGTCAGTCTCAAAACGACAGGGATCTTTCCCGTTTTCCCGTGGGCGCATCGCCTAATTTAACCTGAATCCGTCTGCACGCTTGCGGATATGACACACAGCCCTTACGCTTAGGCCTATGAAAATATTTTCCTGTGATGTCTGCGGTCAGCGCGTGTATTTTGAGAACACGCAATGTACAGGCTGCGGCAGCTTTCTGGGCTTCCTGCCCGATCAGTTGCGGATGGCTTCGCTCCAGTCCCTGGGAGATGACCGCTGGCAAACCCTGGAGGGCAAGACCTACCGTCTCTGCCAAAACAGCCGCGACCATGCCATCTGCAACTGGATGATCCCGGCGGACAGCCACGAGTCCTTCTGCCCCGCCTGTTCCCTGAACCGAACCATTCCCAATCTCGACACGCCCGAAAACCTTGACCTCTGGCGGGAAATCGAAACCGCCAAGCGCCGCCTCCTTTACTCTCTGCTGCGCTTTCAGCTTGATTTCCGTCCTGACGGCCAGCTTCCGGGACTCGCTTTTGATTTCCTCGCCGACACCGCCCCGACCTTCCAGGACAGCGGCCGCGTGCTCACAGGTCATAAAAACGGACTGATCACCCTCAACGTTGCCGAGGCCGATCCCGTCCTCCGGGAAAAAATGCGTGAGGACATGGACGAACCCTACCGCACCCTCCTCGGTCACTTCCGCCATGAATCCGGCCACTATTTCTGGGAACGCTTCCAATGCCGCCCCGGGTTTCCCGACAGCTTCCGCTCTCAGTTCGGCAATGAACAGCAGGACTATGCCCGGGCACTCGAACTGTACCACCAAAACGGCCCGCCCCCCGACTGGCAGCGCCACCATGTCAGCGCCTATGCCTCCTGCCATCCCTGGGAGGACTGGGCCGAGACCTGGGCCCACTATCTTCATATGATTGACACCCTCGATACCGCCTCCAACTTTGGCATCCGTATCCGCCCCCGAACCGGGAAACTGCCCCCCACCGATCCGCCCGAGGATTTTGACCCCTACGCGCATCCCTCGTTTGAGGAGCTGATCGACCACTGGATTCCGCTCACCCACGCCATGAACAGTCTCAACCGCAGCATGGGACATGACGATGCCTACCCGTTCATCCTCTCTCCGGCCGTCCTCAAAAAGCTGGAGGCCATCCACCGCCAAATCCGGACATTCTGAAGCGCCCGGAGACGAAATCCGCCCTCAACATTGCTTGACCTCTCCCGCGAAACCTGAAAAGGGACTTCTTTTGACACTCAAGAGGATTTTTTCATGATTTCATCTGACGCTATGCTTTCTCTACTCAAAGAAGTCGGTGCTCTCAAAGAGGGCCACTTCAAACTGGCCAGCGGCCGCCACAGCGGTCACTATGTCCAGGTGGCCCAGCTCAGCCAGTATCCGGCCCGGCTGATGCCGCTGCTGCAGGAGGCCCGGCCGGCGCTGGAGGCGCTGGGGCCGATTGACACCGTGTTCTTTCCCGCCATCGGGGCCCTGCCCGTCGGGCAGCTCGTCGGCTGCGCCCTGGAAAAACGTGCGGTTTTCGCGGAGCGCAATGCGCAGAACGACATGGAACTGCGGCGGGGGTTTGAGATCCGGGAGGGCGAAAATCTGCTGCTGGTCGAGGATGTGATCACCACCGGGGGCACGCTTTTTGAGATCAAGAAAATGGCGGAAGCGAAAAACGCTCGCATCCTGGGCGTCTTTTGTATAATCAATCGTTCCGGCTCGGAAACCTGGGACGGATTGCCACTGGTGTCGCTGCTGAATCTTCAGTTTCCCACCTATGCGCCCGACGACGTTCCCGCGGCGTTGGCGGCCATCCCCGTTTACCGGCCGGGAACCAAAACTGTTTAAAAGAAGGTCCCCGACATGTCAGCCCCCATTCCCGAAGGTTTAAGTTACGACGATGTGCTGCTGGTTCCGCAGCGCAGCGCGGTTCTGCCCGCCAACGCCGATGTCCGCTCCCGCGTGACCGCCGCCATTCCGCTCAACATCCCCCTGATTTCCTCCGCCATGGACACGGTCACCGAAGACCGCCTGGCCATCGCCCTCGCCCGCGAGGGCGGCCTCGGGGTGATCCACCGCAACAACAGCATCGATGAACAGGTGCAGATGGTGGTCCACGTTAAGCGCAGCGAAAACATCATCATCGACAAACCGATGACCACCACGCCGGACACCACCCTGGCGGAACTGCTTGCGATCATGGCCCAGCGCGGCGTCAGCGGCTTCCCGGTGGTCGGCGAAAACGACCGCCTGCTCGGCATCATCACCAGCCGCGACATTGGCTATCACGACAACCCCCGCGGCATCAAAGTGCATGAAGTCATGACCCCCCGCGAACGGGTCATCACCGGCAAGCCCGGCTACAGCCTCGAAGACGCCCGGGCCGTGCTCTACAAGCACCGCATCGAAAAACTGCCCCTGGTCGATGACGAGGACCGCCTGGTCGGCATGATGACCGGTGCCGATATCGAAAAAAGCACCATGTTCCAGAACGCCGCCAAAGACGATCAGGGCCACCTCCGCGTCGGCGGTGCCATCGGCGTGGGGCCCGATGCCCTCGACCGCGCGGCCGCTCTGCTGGATGCCGGCTGCGATGCCCTCTTTATCGATGCCGCCACCGGCCATACCGAAACCACCCTCGGCGTGCTCGACCGCATCACCTCCAAATTGTCCGGGGCTGTGGTCGTGGCCGGCAACGTGGTGACCGCCGAAGGCGCCAAAGATCTGATTTCCGCCGGCGCAGCGGCCGTAAAAGTCGGGGTCGGCCCCGGCTCCATTTGCACCACCCGGGTGATCGCCGGGGTGGGTGTGCCCCAGTTCACCGCCGTGCAGACGGTGGCACCCGTCTGCCGCGAAGCCGGCATTCCGCTGATTGCCGACGGCGGCCTGCGCTACTCCGGCGATATCGTCAAAGCCCTGGCGGGCGGTGCGGATATCGTCATGGTGGGTTCCCTGCTGGCCGGCACCGACGAAAGTCCCGGCGCACTGGTCCGCATGCAGGGCCGGAACTACAAGGAATACCGCGGCATGGGAAGCACCAGCGCCATGCGCAAGGGCAGCGGCGACCGCTACGGCCAGAATTCCTCCGGCAAACTCGTCCCCGAGGGGGTCGAGGCCCGGGTCCCCTACAAAGGCTCCCTGGCGCAGGTCGTCTTCCAGCTCATGGGCGGACTCCGGTCCGGCATGGGCTATGTCGGGGCCAACACCCTGGACGAACTCCGCGAACGCGCCCAGTTCATCCGTGTCACCGCCGGCGGTCTCCGTGAGAGCCATCCGCATGATATTTTCATGACCGAAGAGCCGGTCAACTACAGCGCCTCCTAAGCATTATCCGGAAGGTTTCCCATGGACGTTCAAATTGCCGTTCTCGATTACGGTTCCCAGTATTCCCAGCTCATTGTCCGCCGCGTGCGGGAACTGGGCTACTACGCCAAACTGTATTCTCCGGAAAAACTGATCGAACTCTCCGGTCTCGCCGGCGTGATCCTCTCCGGCGGTCCCAACAGTGTGACCGATCCAAGTGCGCCGGACGTCGATTTCGCGGCCCTTCAGGCCCTGAACGTTCCGGTGCTGGGCGTCTGCTACGGCATGCAGCTCCTCAACCAGAAATTCGGCGGCAACCTGAAACCCGGCACCACCAGCGAGTACGGCCCCGCCCGGCTCTGCATCGAGGACGACAACACCCTCTTCGCCAACATCACCAACGAATCCCAGGTGTGGATGAGTCACAGCGACACCGTCTCCCGCCTTCCCGAAGGCGCCTCGGTCATGGCCCGCAACGAGGAGGGCATCCCTATCGCCCTCCGCTTCTGCAAAAACTGGTACGGAATTCAGTTCCACCCCGAAGTCACCCACAGCCATGAAGGCCGCGGGATTCTCGAAAACTATCTCAAACAGCTCAGCGCCGAACCCGGATTTGACGTGGAGGCCTTCAAAAAAGAAGTCATCCGTGAAATCATCGAGGAAGTCGGCGAGCGCGAAGTGGTCTGCGGCGTGTCCGGCGGCGTCGACAGCACCGTACTGGCGGTGCTGCTCCACGAAGCCGGGGTCAAAGTCCATCCCATCTTTGTGGACACCGGCATGCTCCGCAAAAACGAAGCCGAGGAAGTGCAGAAACAGTTCGCGGAAGTGGGGGTCGAAATCGAAACCGTTTACGCCGAGGAACGCTTTCTGGCGGCCCTCAAAGGCGAAACCGACCCCGAAAAGAAACGCAAAATCATCGGAAATCTTTTTCTGGACGTATTTTTTGATCACGCGGGCGAAGTGGAACTCTTCGCCCAGGGCACGCTGTACCCGGATGTGATCGAAAGCGCCACCAGCGGATCGATTGCCTCGGTGATCAAAACCCATCACAACCGTGTGAACCGCATTCTTGAACTCAAAGCCGAAGGCCGGGTGCTCGAACCGCTGGCGGAACTGTTCAAAGACGAAGTCCGGGCGCTCGGCACCTCGTTAGGCATTCCCGCCTACGCGCTCAACCGGCACCCCTTCCCCGGCCCCGGCCTGGCGGTGCGCTGCCCCGGCGAGGTCACCAAAGAGAAACTCGACATCCTCCGCGAGGCCGACCACATCTTCATCTCCGGCTTGCGGAAGCACGGCTGGTACGACAAAATCTGGCAGGCCTGCACCACCCTGCTACCCGCCAAATCCGTGGGCGTCAAAGGCGACGTGCGGGCGTACGAATATCCGATTGCGCTCCGCGCCGTCATCAGCGAAGACGCCATGACCGCCGACTGGGTGGAGATCCCCTACCCCGTCCTCCGCGAGATCTCCAACAAAATTCTCAACGGCGTCAAAGGCGTGAACCGGGTGCTCTACGACATCTCCACCAAGCCCCCCGCCAGTATTGAGTGGGAATAACGGCTGGGCTGTGAGACGCGGAGCGTTCTCACCAGGCCATTCCAGGCCATTGTTGACAGGTTAATTACAGTAAACCTACAATGAGCTGGTCAACGCCTGAAGTCATGGGCAATAGATGACAGTATCCGCAGAACAGTGCACAAACACCTGCGGAACTTGCCATTCTAACCACCCGCACACCTAAAGACATATGACACGCCATTCACTCCATCCCAATCAGTCCGCACACGAAAGTTTGATTTACGTTGCGACCACTCGGTGATGCGCCGCTGCGTGGCCCGGTTGAACGGCCAAATGGGATTCTCGGGATATGGAGACCACAATGTGGTCGAGGACTGTGCTATTCTGTACAACAACACCCGGCATTCGGATTTTGTCTGTTTCGAACAGGGCGGATGTAAAATCGTGCGGACCGGACACTGGCTCGTTCGGAGGGTGCGCTGTTCCGGGAACGACGGACCCGGCATCTGGTTTGACATCGACAATCATGACGCGGTGATCGAGCAGTGCTGGTGCGAGGGGAACAGCGGGCCCGGGATCATGTATGAAATTTCATGGGACGCGGACATACGGAACAATGTGTTGCTGAACAATGGAAACGCCTACCAGAAAGATGTGCAGTTTAACAGCATTCACAACTCTGTCGGACATGTGGAACCGGTGTATGGCCAGGGCATCCTGGTGCAGAAGTCCCGCAATGTGCGGGTGTACAACAACACCTGCGTGGGAAATCGGCGCTGCGGAATTGAACTGCGGCACCACCCCTATCAACAGGCGGGAAATCCCGGACATTCTAAAGAAACCTATCGGCTCAGGGACAACGAAGTGTTTAACAACCTCTTGGCCGACAACGGTTGGGACAACCTCATGGTCAGCGCCACTCCGGAAAATCCGGTGAAAGCCGGAGAGGTGTCCAACAATCAACACGACTGGAACCTGTTCCATCAGAGCGCGGTATTAACCCAGTACGACAATTCCCTGGGCAACTACTGTCGCTGGGGAAAAACCCAGTGTGCGGGTTCCATGTCGCTGGAGGAATGGCGGGCCTGCACTCATCAGGACCTGCGCTCCATTCAATGGGATCCCTGCTTTCTGGCTCCTTCCGAAAGGGATTTCCGAATTGAAGCCCACTCGGCGGCCGCCGGACGCGGTCGGGAGGTTCCCGTACTCGAACAGGATTATCTGGGAAATCCCCGTCCCTCCCCTCCTTCGATCGGGGCCTTTGAACCCGCAAACTACAGTTCAAGCTCATCCACCGCCCGGGTGCTGCTCGTTTGATCCCTCACGCCGAACCCGGTTGGGTGGAGCCCCTGTTTTTCGATCGCTTCCTGAAGCACGGCGGCAACGGCCTCAAGGTCCCAACGCTCATCGCGGTCTTCCCCGAGAAGTCCACGCCATTCCTCCA
>PXDP01000040.1 GCA_003565035.1 PVC group bacterium
CTTCGACCCGGCATCTTCGGCATCTTCGGCATCTTTTTAAAATACCTGATAAAATAACACCAGCAACCCTTCTTCGTTCCACTCAAGTGCCTCCAATGCGTTCTGAATCAACCGGTCAGCTTCTGCGGGCCCATGATCACTTCGTTGGGCACCCCGGTGGTTATCGTTCTTTCCCTGACCTCTCTCCGCAAAAGACCCGCCGCAGGATGCGGCGCCTCCGGATGTCTCTCTCACCGTAATCGTAATCCTACTCGTAATCGTAATCGCCCCCCTGCCTCACAGCCCCCTGCCCCACAGCATCAGAACTTTAAAACACCTGTTATTTTATTTTGCAGAGCCTGACCGGCAATCTGGTCATCAAACAGATCCTCCGGAGAAAGAAACGAAGGATAAACATTTTAAAAAAGAGTACCGAATAAATATTTCTTCGTTTAACATTTACGTAACCGGGCGGCATAGGCGCCGTCACAGGATTTTTCGCCGGGCAGGAGCAGGATCTCCTCCTCCAGATGCCAGGCGGGGTTTGCCTCCAGCCATGTTTTCACCTGTTGCACGGTCTCCTCGGGCTCAATGGAACAGGTGCTGTAAACCAGGCGTCCGCCAGGCTTGACCCGCGCCGCGCCCTGGTCCAGGAGGCGCGTCTGTAACTGAGTAACCTCCTGCAAGGCGCGCCGACTGAAGCGCCAGCGGGCATCCACCCGGCGCTGCAGCACCCCGGTGTTGGAACAGGGCACGTCCAGCAGCACGGCGTCGAAGCGTTCGTCTGTCAGGCTGCCGATCTCGCCGCACCGCACGGATACGTCCGTGAGCCGCAGGCGCTGGAGATTTTCGCCGAGTCGGTCCACCCGGCCGGGATTGGGATCCAGTGCCACCAGCCCGGCTCCTCGTCCGCCCAGGGCCTCTGCAAGCAGCGCCGCTTTTCCGCCGGGGGCGGCGCAGGCATCCAGAATCCGCTCGCCTGGTTTCACCTGCATCAGTGCGGGCGCCAGGCTGGTGGAGGGATCCTGCAGATACCAGTGTCCCTCGGTAAATCCGGGAAGCGTGGTGGGCAAATACCCCCGCGGCAGCGCAAAGAAATTTGGAAAGTCTTTCACCGGAGTCAGGTCCAGGGGCACGTCCCCGGCGGGTGCGTCCGGGGTTCTCCGCGCGAAGGTGACGGCCCGCTGCTGATTCCACTGGCAGATGCCTTCCGCCCGCTCCGCGCCGAACGCCTCTGTCCAACGGCGTAGCAGGATGTCGGGATGTGACAGACGGACCGACAGAGGCTGTCCGGCAATCCAGGTCTCCAGCTCGCCGCGGCGGCGGAGCACATTGCGGAGAAGTCCGTTGGCGTAGCCGATCATGGGCTTGGGAAATTTGGCTTTGTGGGCCGCTTCAAGGGTTTCGTGGACGGCCGCGTGCTCGGCAATCCCGTCGAGAAGCAAAAGCTGGGTTAGACCGATCCAGAGAACCGGCCGGAAATCGGCCGCCGGGGGGCGGCTGCTTAAATGATGGATGACCGCATCCAGCCGTCCTTTGTTACGCAGGCTGGTGAGCACCAGCTCGCGGGTCAGAGGGGTGGCGTCAAACCAGTCATCCGCTTCATCCGGCGGCATGCCGGTTTTCACCCATTCCCGGAGCAGGCGGAGGGCGTGAACCCGTTCAGAGGGCCGCGGGGAGGTCAATCCTCGAAGCCCTCGTCCTCATCGTCGTCGAGCCCCATGAATACCGGGCCGTCATCGTCTGCGGCGGCCATGGACTGGCCGGGCTCAAACTCTTTCTGCCGCCAGTATTCTCCGAGGATAATCCCGGTGGCGGTGGCCACATTGAGACTTTCCACATTTTCGGAGCCGGGGATTTTGATCATCATGTCGGCGTCTTCGATGAGAAAATCGCTCAATCCGCTGGATTCCGGGCCCATCATCAGCAGCATTTTGTCGGGCAGCGTGCTGGTGTAGAGGTTTTCGCCCTGGTGGCTGCTGGTGCCGACCACGGTGTACCCGGCGGCTTTAAAGATGGGCAGCGATTCGCTGATACGCCCCGCCTCCACGAACTGGACGAATTCCGCCCCGCCCTCGGCGCTGCGGATGGCGGCACCGGACTGCGCGATCACCGCGTCTCCCACCAACAGACCCTCCACCCCGAAATGTGAACAGGTGCGGAGAATGGAACCGACGTTATGGGGATTGCCCAGACGCTCCAGAGCCACAATACAGTCGGTGTCCAGATCAATCGAGGCTTCGAGGTATTCTTTAATCGTGAAGGGATCGGTTTTTTTCACCAGAAAGCAAATGCCCTGATGGCTTTTGGTTTCGGCAATTTTGTCCATTTCAAAGGTGTCGATGATCCGGTATGCTTTGCGGGCCTGGGCGCAGGCTTTCATGATGTAGCCGAAGCGGTAGGCGACATCTTCCGCAAAATAGGCCCGCACAATCTGTTCCGGACGGTTTTCGAAGAACGCTTTGCAGGCATTGACCCCGAAAATTTTCATTTCCATGGGGTCTTCGGAAAAACGGGTGCGCGGACGGTTTGGATCCCCGTGATCGCGGGGAGAAAAGTCAGATGTATCCATAGCGGAATCCTTAGGAAACGGTGATACACGCAGCCATCTGCGCCTGGATTTGCGAAGCGATTTTTTCAACCACCGCATGCGGCACCGGCTGACTGACCTTGATGATGGCGATGGAATTTTCACCGCTCTCGTCATGGGGGTTACGCACATCGTCGATGTTGATTCCCGCCTCGGCGACGGCGGCGGCAATGGTGCCCAGCACCCCGGGCCGGTCGGCAAAACTGAAGACCAGGGTATGCCCCTTGGGATCAAAATACAGTTTCTCAAAATCATTGATCCGCGACACCATGAGGTGGCCTTCGGTAACGGTTCCGCGCACGGAAACGCTGTGCAGGGTGTCTTTTCCGGTTTCTGCGGTGAGGTCCACGGTAATAGAATCGCCGTAGCCTTTGCGGTTGTCCACATCGCGGTTGCTGTAATCGATGCCATGCTCTTTGAGCACCGACAGCGCGGCCCGGTGGTCCAGTGAGCGGTCAAACTCGCTGTTCAGCGCGGTCACCATGGGCACCACCAGCCACTCGGCGTACGGAGACAGTTCTCCATAAACGCTGGTTTCAAGGAGCTTCAGGCGGCTCTGGCTTCCAAGCAGTCCCTTGGCCAGGGCGGTCAGCGTGTAGGCCAGGTTGCCGTAGGCTTCGTCGAGGCCTTCGGGAATATCGCGGTTCACGATATAGGTTGTGATACCTTTTTCGTCGAAATCGACGAGGATTTTTGCCGCCATTTTCGCGGCGTTTTCGTTGGCTTCCACGGTGCTGGCCCCCAGGTGCGGGAGCATAATGTCGGCGACATCCGCAACGGTTTTGGGACCGGCTTCGTCTTTGGGATACACATCGTTCAGGTAGCGGAGGTTCTTTTCGGCTTTCACAGCCCGGAGATCCTCTTCATGGATCACTTCGCAGCGCGCACAGTTGATCAGGGTGGCACCGTCTTTCATGCGGGAAAGCAGCTCCCGGTTCACAATACCTTTGGTGGCGTTGTTGGCGGGAATGTGCAGACTGACGTAATCACTGACGGCAAAAACCTCCTCAAGGCTCATCAGCTCAACCCCCATTTCCTCAGCCCGGTCCGAACTGATCATGGGGTCAAAACCCACCACCCGCATGTCAAATCCGGAAAGGCGGCGGATCGTCAAACGGCCAATATGACCCAATCCCACAATACCCATCGTTTTCCCTGTGATTTCCCGGCCCATAAATTTAGCTTTTTCCCAGGCGCCCGAACGGCACGAGGCATCCGCCGGGATCAAATGACGGGCATCCGCCAGCATGAGGGCCACGACTTCCTCGGCCACGCCGTTGGAGTTGGCACCGGGGGTGTTCATGACATCAATTCCCCGTTTGCGGGCCGCCTGGATATCAATGGTGTTGTATCCGGCACCGGCGCGGATGATGACTTTTAATTTGGGGAACAGCTCCAGCACGGCTTCACTCACTTTTTCACTGCGGACGATGAACGCATGGGCGTCCGCGTGATCTTTGGCGAGTTCTTCAAAGGAGGCGCCGGGGAGCTGATGAACAGCATATCCGCCGTGATCGAGCAGAAGAGTACGGGCAACAGCGTCAAGCTTGGTGGGAATCAACACTTTTTTCATAGACTAATTTATCCAGTAAAATTTGGGACATAGGGCGAAATGAGGCTCCCTTATACGCGAAGGCGGATTGGAATCAACCGCGCAGTCAGAAAAAAAAGCCCCCACTTCCGGGAGACAACGGAAGAGGGGGCTTAGGGGTGGATCCGGGTTACCAAGCCGGATCCCGTAGGAGTGGAGACACTACATTATTCGCCGTAGGCGCTCTGCCCGTGTTCGGACAGGTCAAGGCCAACCATTTCTTCTTCTTCGCTGACGCGGAGAACTCCGACGGCTTTGAGGATGGAGAAAACGATGAACATGGCGATGAAGGCGTAGACCGGGATGGCGATGGCGCCAACGATCTGCGGCATCATATCGATGTCCGGGCTGAAGATACCGGCGGCGATCACGCCCCAGATTCCGCACAGACCGTGCACCGGCCAGGCACCGACGGGATCGTCGATCTTGGCGAGTTCCAGGAGTTTGATACCAGCAACCACCAGCACACCGGCGATAGCGCCAATGATGATCCCGGCACCGTTGCCGACTACATCCGCGTTGGCGGTGATGCCTACGAGACCGGCGAGGATCCCGTTAAGGGCCATGGTCAGGTCGGGTTTTTTGTCAACGACCCAGGAGAAGGCCAGAGCAAACACGGCACCGGCGGCAGCGGCCAGGGTGGTGTTCACGGCCACCAGCATGGTGTTCTGGACGGCGTCAATGGTGTGGAATTCCAGCACGGAACCGGGGTTGAACCCGTACCAGCCGATGAGGAGGATGAACACACCCAGAGCCGCGAAGGTCAGGTTATGACCGGGCATCGGAGTTTTGTCTTTTCCGAAGCGTCCGATACGGGGACCGAGAACGATCGCGCCGGCCAGACCGCCGAAACCACCGACCGCATGCACAATCACCGAACCGGCGAAGTCATGGAAGCCCATTTCATAGAGCCAGCCTTCACCCCAGGTCCAATAACCGGAGATCGGATAAATGATGCCCGTCAAAACAGCCGTATAAATAAGGTATGCGGCGAATTTCATACGACCGGCAACCGCACCCGAGACAATCGTCGCGGCGGTGGCGGCGAACGCGGCCTGGAAGAGGAAGTCGATCTGGGTGCTGAAAAGAGCCCAGGACAGTTCGAAGTCGGCTTCGACATCGGCAATCGTGGTGTACTCACCACCGGGGCCCAGTTCGGGAGAGGTCATGACGCTCGGAGCGGCAATTACACCGTTTCCGTCACCGTACATGATGCCGTAACCGATGAAAAAGTAGAGAAGGACACCCAGAGAGAAGTCCATCACGTTCTTCATGAGGATGTTGACCGTGTTCTTGGAATGGTTTAAACCGGATTCCAAAATAGCGAAGCCGGCCTGCATGAAAATCACCAGAACGGTGCAAATCATCAGGAAGAGGTTGTCGATCACAATCGCAAGAACTTCAGAGTCACTGAAAAAGGCTGCTTCTTCATAAGCTTCTACAACCTCTTCAACGACCTCCGCAGCTTCCGCCGCAAAGACCATGGAGCCCATGAGGGCCAGTCCGGTCATTAAATACAATAACATTTTCTTCATGTTCGTTTTCCTTATTCGGGTTTACTTGATGGCTTTCGAACCTGCCTCAGATTCTCCAGCCCGGTGGGTACAAAACGTTTAATTGAGGCGTTTTCAAATTAGCAAAGCCCGTGCCAACATATTTTTAAAAAACGCAAGTTGTTTAATTTAAGGATATTACAAAAATATTATCGAATAGGATAAAAAGGGTACGATTTTGAAAAGAAGTACATTTTTGTACTCAGCTTTATATGCGCTTACAATTTTGGAGGATAAACAGCGGTTTTTACCGTTTTAAAAATCGAACACGTTTACAGACCGGTTAACGGCTTTTATAGTTGCGTTTTCAGGTCCAATTGTCCAAAAGCTTCTTAGATATGGACAGAATCCCATGAGTCCCACAGCCCCCCATCCCAATCAGGTATCTCTCACCCGTCAAATTACCGACAGTCCGCTGCCGGAATCCGCTCCGGGCGGGTTTGGGCGCTTTGGTGTCCAGGAACCCTTTAAAGAAGGGGGCGGCGGCATATTGACCCGGGCCATGGATCCGTATCTTGGCCGGGAGGTTATTTTCAAAACCCTTCGCCCTGAATTCAAAGACAACCCGGATGTGCAGCGGCGCTTTCTCCGGGAAGCACGGGTCACCGCCCTGATCCAGCATCCCGCCACGGTTCCAATCTATGAAATGGGACGGGATCCCGACGGCAATCCGTTTTTCACCATGAAGGAGATCCAGGGCGACTCCCTCCAGAAGATTCTGGCCGGGGTTGTGGCCCATGACCGCAAATATGATGCCTTCCGCTCCCGGGATGCGCTGCTGGATATTCTGATTCAGGTGGGGCAGGCGCTGGCCTACGCCCATGCCTGCGATGTGATTCACCGGGATATTAAACCCGGCAATATCATGGTCGGCGCTTTCGGCGAAGTCATGGTGATGGACTGGGGCGTGGCCAAGATTATGGATGGCGAGGACGACGCCGAGCATGCACCTTATGAGGAATTGACCCTGGATCCGGAAATGACCGTGTATGGAAAAGTGTACGGCACCCCCCGCTACATGGCGCCGGAACAGGCCAAAGGGCAAACGGACATCGACCACCGGGTCGATGTGTTCAGCCTGGGCGCGGTGTTATACGAATGCCTGATTTACCGTCCGCTTGTTTTCGGCTCCAACCGTGAGGAACTCCTGAAAAAAATCTGTGAGGAGCCCTTTGTGTCCCCGGCGAAAAAGGAGCCGATCCGCATGGTTCCGCCGGAGCTGGATGCCATTGTCATGAAGGCGCTCGAGAAAGACCCCGCAAAACGCTATGCCACCATGAATGATTTTGTGGCGGATATTCAGCGGTTTCGTCGCGGCCAGCCGGTGTCGATCATGAATGTCACCCGGCGGGCAAAAATTCAGCGCTGGGTCAAAACAAATCTCCCGTGGAAACGGACCGGCATTCTGCTTTTCGTCGGATTTCTGGTTGGCGTGATTCTCTGATCCCTGATCGCGCTCCCCAAAAAACGCAAAAAAAAAACGCGGGCGGAAATCCGCACGCGGTAAATGGTACTCGGGGTGGGAGTCGAACCCACACGCCCTAACGGGCACCAGCCCCTCAAGCTGGCGTGTCTGCCATTCCACCACCCGAGTTTGGGAAAAAAGGTCGAACGTTTTGACTGGGGCTCTGTCTACCCTAACCTGAAGCCGGTTGGCAAGGCAAAATTCGTGGCAATTTCACAAGAAATTCCTGATTTAACCAATTATGGAATCGACATATTGCCTGTTTTCCCCCAGATTGGCTTTGTTTTGAACTTAAACACCCTTGGAGAATTATGAAGAACAGACTTATTTTGGCCCTTACCGTTTCGGCCGCCACCCTTTTCGCCTCTTCTGTGACCGCGCAGGACCTTCCGCAGGATGTCCGGGAAAAGCTGAGCTACCAGCAGGGGTTTTCCCTGGGTCAGCAGCTTGCCGAACAAGTGCCCCAGGACAAACAGGACCTCTTTATTCAAGGCTTTCAGGCAGCCCTGAGCGAATCCGTGGATGAAGATGCCATGCTCTACGCCAGCGGGGCACAGAGCGCCATGCAGGCCGTGCAGCAGGGTGCCGATGCCGCGTCCGTCCTCAAAGGCATTCAGGATGCCAAAGCCGGCAATGACCCCGCCTACTCCGAAGAGGAAGTGATGGCCGCCTTTGAGGTCATTCAGCAAATGCAGCAGGAGCGCCAGCAGCAAATGCAGCAGGCCCAGGGTGAACAGACCCGGGCGGCACAGGCCAACAAAGAAGCCGGCGAAGGCGATTCTCCCGCCGCCACCGACACCGTCACCGTGCATTACACCGGCCGTCTCTTGGACGGAACCGTGTTTGACAGTTCCGTCGAACGCGGCGAACCGGCCCGTTTCCCCCTGAATCAGGTGATCCCCGGATGGACAGAGGGCCTTCAACTCATGTCCCCCGGCGCGCGCTTCCGCTTCTGGATTCCCGCCAACCTCGCCTACGGCGAACAGGCCCCGCCTCAGATCGGACCCAATCAGGTCCTGGATTTTGAGGTGGAACTGATCAGCATCGGAAACTGATCAACATCACTCTGTCTTAAGGAAAGCCTCCGGATTCCGGAGGCTTTTTCCGTCCCGGCCCACTCTTGCCATTCCAACCGGAATCCGGTAAGGTCCGGAAACCTTTTTATTCCACCCTTTATTCTGGAGATTCCCATGCAGGAAAACATTGATATTCACTTGAAAGAATGGCGCGACAAACTCGAAGAGATGCGGGGGTATCTTTGACGTCGCTGACCGCAAAGAACAATTAGCCGCTCTCGAAGCCAAAATCGCGGCGCCGGACTTCTGGAACGATCAGAAAACCGCCCGGACGGTCATCGCCGAAGCCAACGCCATCAAAGGCATCACCGCTCCGTTCGATGAAATGATGGCGGTGCTGGACGACGCGGATGTCATGCTGGAACTCCTCGAACTCGAAGAGGACGAGACCCAATTGGCACAGGGTGATGCGGAACTGTCCGCCTCTCTGAAAAAAATTGCCAAACTCTTCAATGATATGGAGCTGAAATCGCTCCTCGGCAATAAATTCGACGCCAACAACGCCTACCTCACCATCAACGCCGGGGCCGGCGGCACCGAGTCCTGCGACTGGGCCTCCATGCTCTACCGCATGTACCACCGCTTCTGCGAGCGCAACGGATTCAAATTCAGCGTGCTCGATATGCAGGACGGGGAGGAGGCCGGCATCAAAAGCGTTTCCGCGCATATCGAGGGGCCTTACGCCTACGGCATGCTCAAAGCGGAGCGCGGGGTTCACCGGCTGGTCCGCATTTCACCCTTTGATTCCGCCAGCCGCCGTCACACCTCGTTCACCGCCGTGGATGTGGTTGCGGAAATTGATGACGATGTGGACGTGGAAATCAACGAATCCGACATCCGGGTCGACACCTACCGCGCCAGCGGTTCGGGCGGCCAGCACGTGAACACCACCGATTCCGCCGTGCGCATGACCCATATCCCCACCGGGATTGTCGTGGCCTGTCAGTCTGAACGCAGCCAGCACGCCAACCGCGACAAGGTCATCAAAATGCTGACCGCCAAAGTCTATGAATGGCAGATGGACCAGAAACGCAAGGAAATCGAAAAATTCTACGATCCCAAAGGCGCCATCGCCTGGGGAAGCCAGATCCGCTCCTACGTACTTCAGCCCTATACCATGGTCAAAGATCACCGCACCAACGAGGAGGCGGGCAACGCCCAGGGTGTTCTTGACGGCGAAATCATGCCGTTCATCGAAGCCTACCTGAAAGACAAACGAAAGCAGGACGCATGAATATTCTCGAAAAAATCATCTCCCACAAACGCACCGAGGTTGGAAACCACCGGTTCAACTTCACCATGGGCCAACTGCGCGAACAGTCCTACGGCCGCCCCGCGCCGCCCAGCTTCGCGGAAGCTCTCTGCGCCGCTCCCATCGGACTGATTGCCGAGGTAAAGCATAAAAGTCCCAGTGCCGGCGTGATCCGGGACCCCTTCGATCCCGCCGCCATTGCCGCCGACTACGAAGCGGCCGGCGCACAGTGCGTCTCGGTACTCATGGACGAGGAATTTTTCGGCGGGGGCGAGAATCATTTTGAGGCCGTGCGCGAACAGATCAAGCTGCCCATGCTCTA
>PXDP01000344.1 GCA_003565035.1 PVC group bacterium
CTTCGCGCGTCCTGTCCGCTGCAAAAGGCCCGCCGCAGGATGCGGCGCCTCCGGATGTCTCTCACATCGTCATCGTAATCCCCCTCGCCCCATGGCGGTACCTGAAGGTACACGCACTCCGAAGGGGCTTCGCGCGTTCTTTCCGCCGCCACCCTTCCTTTCCTTCGTTTCCTTCTGTTAAAAACTCTCCTGCCTCACAGCATCAGTGCCCTTCGGTGTGATCAGTGGTTCTCTTTACGGAGCCTCTCAGCCCATCCTGTCCCAAAGCGGTACCTGAAGGTACACGCACTCCGAAGGCGCTTCGCGCGTCCTGTCCGCTGCAAAAGGCCCGCCGCAGGATGCCGCGCCTCCGGATGTATTCGACCCTCTCCCCCGCACATTCGCGGGCCGGCTCTGCCACCACGCCGCTGGCGTGGCAAGTTTGCGGGTTTTTCTTCTTTATCCGTGGTCCGGCAGGGTGATCTGTGGGACTACTTATCTGGCTGCGATTGCCGGGTTTCAATTTAGTTTACAAGCTAGTTTAACTTTTCCATTGCCTGCTTGGCCAGAGGAAAACGATTAGGATGAGTAAGGGCCTAAAAACCGATGCCCGTTGAAATGGATCAGGTGCGTCGGTGAATCGGCAACCCAAACTTCTGTTTCCCATGAGATTTCGGAGATATACCGGCTAAGCTGTGAACGGGAGGGAAACGCCGTTACATATACGATTCCGGAAACCGGGTTTGCAAAAAGTTTTGAGAGTTCATGATGGCGTTTTCCATCCACAGGACCATGGCTGGTAACCGCTTCAACCAAGACCAACCAGTTTTTCTGTGAAAAAAACAGGATAACATCCGGCATTTTTCCGTGGGGATCCACCTCAATACCTAAACGCTTGAAAACACTATCATCAAAATGCCCCCATTTTTTTCCAGTATCTCCCACATAGACCAATTCACTTCCTGGCACAAAAACCGGAGCAAACTCTTCAATGATTTTCCGAATCAGCTTGTTGTGATTCCCGGGACTTAAATGAACTTTCCCATTGGGCGTCAAAATCGGAATTTCTTCAAGACTTCGCTCATTTGCATATTTTGATACCAGGGTTTCAGTTTGCGATAAAAACACAGCAAGCTTTTGGTCCCATGCATCTCCACCATAAGATTGGATAATCTGGAGTGCCTGAGGTGTGACCGAATACACCGCATTAGGACTGTTTACAGCCCGATCAGGCTTATCCGGATTGTAAACACAAATCCCCGCGTCACAAAACTGGTGCAATGTTTGGCGGCGAAACGTCTCCCGAGTGTTGGGAGCGTAATTCTTTTTATACTGTACCTTTACCCAATCCATAATCGGCGTAACACCGATCAGAACCGCTTCGGCCTCAGTCCATGATTTGTCAGGAGTCAGGTTCAACAATGCCAGAAGCGTAAGCGCTGAACGTTCATTCAACTGAGCCTTTGGGAGCCCGAGAAACTCAAGCAGGTGTATGGTCTCTTTAATTCGTTTATCCCGTTTTCGTACACTCATAGATCCACCACCTTCCGATCCAACTCTTCAGGAGAACAGCCCGGATGATCGACAGACCACTCCCCCAATTTTATCAGGGTTTCACGGTCTGGATATTTAAGCTGTCTCAGGTCTGTTGCATTCACCTGTGTGTGTCCATTGAAGCCTCTGAAAAATTCATCCACGATACTTGAGTTAAGAAAAACGCTCAGTCCTCTCGCCAAAAGCTCAGGCAATCCGCATTTATTGAAATGAAAAACATTCAGGTGGTTTTCAAAGCCAATAAATTTATCCTCCGGAAAACTGTCTCGGCTGACAAACGAAGCAACGATCCGCTTCTTTTCTTCTTTCGATGACAGCCTCCGAACCACACAATAATTCCCCGAAGGATACAGCCATTTTTCAACTTGCGGGGCCAAGTGGATCGCATTCGGTTTTTTTGACCCGGGAAGCGGCCAAGTCACCCCCGCTCCTTTAAAATGACAGGGATACAACAAAGGCACACAGTCATAGTCGCGAATCGGCCGAAGGTGCTCTCTCAGACGGAAATCAACCACAGGTCCCGTCGAAACTTGAATTCCGATCTCATCCAGTGTGCATCTGAAGTTTTGATGGTAAAAATTCAGGTTGTCGGATTCAATCCTTGGAATATGAAAGTATTTTTCAGCATCTTTTTCAAAAATAATCTTATCAAATGAGTATGAGGATGCCTCGATATCCTCAAAGCGTTCATCTGTTGAACGCGAAATCGTCACATCACCTTGCTGTCCGTTTTTTTCCAAATGAAGTATAATGTTCTCCTGAAGAACCTGGTCATTCTTGAAGGCACTGGTTCTGGATTCAAACAAATGGATTTGTTTTATTGCGGTGTTTTTCAAAAGATACTCGCGAAAAGGTCTGTAATAATTTCCGCTGCAAAAACTGCGGGGTATAATCGCGACAAGATTGGCATTGTCCAAACATAACTCCAGACTCAAGACCAAAAAAGCCGTGTATAAATTCACTGTCCGAACCCCGAGCAAATCCATGGCTTTGCGATGCAATGAGCTGGAAGCAATTTTTTTGTAGGGAGGATTTAAAATAACATGCGTATATGAGGGAACCGTATTGGAAAATAACCCATCGGTTAAATGGCGCACGGTTTCAAGAATGAAATCTGTTTCATGAATCCTGTACTGAAAGTGCTTGTCCTGACGGTATGACTCCAGTGAGTCGTTCAGATATGGAATCAACACACTGTCAAGTTCATAGGTGTCCAGCTCAAGTTCTGCAAAATCAAATCCGTCGCCCTCTGCCCACCTTTCCAGAAATGCGGTTGAAAGAGACCCTATTCCAGCTCCGGCATCCAGAAGTTTGCAGGCTTTGGAGGTTGAAGGAAACAAACCCACCATAAATTTCGCTATGGACTGGGGTGTAAAATACTGACCGAAGCGGGACTTATGTTCCGCTTTGGTTTTCCTGGAGACGCTTAACCTCTTTTCCTCAATTTTGGCAATCATGTCTTATACCTACCACTACAGAGAAAACTAAACAAGTGAATACAACATGATATTTAGTGCGCATCGAGCCAGTTGGCCCCGGTCCCCATCTCAACCACCACCGGCACCTCCAGGCTCAGCGCATCGCGCATAGCTTCCCTGATCTGCGGCATCAGCGTGTCCGCCTCCTCCTCCGCCAGATCAAAGACCAGCTCGTCGTGCACCTGAAGCAGCAGTTTGCTGCGTGTGTTCTGCTTCCGCAGCAGCTCGTCCACCGCGATCATCGCCCGCTTGATCATGTCGGCGGCCGTGCCCTGAATCGGTGAGTTGATTGCCGTCCGCTCCGCCCCCTGTCTCACCATCTGATTCCGGGAATCAATATCCCGGATCACCCGCCGGCGCCCGCAGAGCGTTTCCACATACCCGCTCTTCCGGCAATCCTCCACCACCCGGTCCATGAACGTCTTTACCCCCGGGTACTGCTTGAAATACGCCTCGATAATCTCGCCCGCCTCCGTGCGCGGAATCGACAGCCGCTGCGACAGTCCGAACGCGCTGATCCCGTAGATAATCCCGAAATTCACCATCTTCGCCTTGCGCCGCATCTCGGAGGTCACCTCCTCAAGCGACACCCCGTACACCTTCGCCGCCGTGGCCGCATGAATGTCGAGTCCGTCTTTGAATGCCGCAATCATTCCCGGATCCTGGCTCAGGTGCGCCATAATCCGCAGTTCAATCTGCGAATAATCCGCCGCCAGCAGAGTAAAGCCCTCCCCCCGCGGCACAAAGGCCTTGCGAATTTCCCGGCCCAGCTCCGTGCGGATCGGAATGTTCTGCAAATTCGGGTCAATCGACGACAGCCGCCCCGTCGCCGCCCCCGTCTGCAAGTACCGCGTGTGCACCCGCCCGGTTTTCGAATGCACCTGCTTCGGCAGCGCATCCACATAGGTCGACTTCAGTTTCCCCGCCTCCCGGAATTCCAGAATCACATCCACAATCTCATGACTCCCCGCCAGATTCTGCAGCGTCTGCTCGTTGGTGCTGTACTGACCCGTTTTGGTCTTCTTCGGTTTGTCGACCAGCTTCATTTTTTCAAACAGCACCACCCCCAACTGCTTGGGACTGTTGAGATTAAACGTCTCCCCGGCGATCTCAAACACCCGGGCCTCCAGCTCGGTGAGCCGACGTCCCAGCCGTTCGCTGAACGCCCCCAGATCGGCCGTGTCCAGATGAATGCCCTCCAGCTCCATGCGGGTCAGCACCGGCACCAGCGGCATCTCAATCGTCTCAAACACCTCAAGCTGCTTTTCGTTTTTAAGTGCCGGGAGCAAAACGTCATAGAGCTGCAGTGTGATGTCCGCATCCTCCACCGCATAGTCCGTCAGCCGATCCAACGGCACATCCCGCATCGTGCCTTGCTCTTTGCCTTTGGGACCAATCAGCTCCGTAATCGGAATCGGCACATAGTTCAGCTTCACCGAGGCCAGATCATCCATACCGTGCCGCTGATCCGGCTCCAACAGCGCGTGCGCGATCATCGTATCCGCGAACGGCCCCGCCACCTCCACCCCCTTCGCAAACAGGACCCCCAAATCAAACTTCAAATTGTGGCCGATTTTTAACAAGGTTTCTTTACGGAAAAACGGCGCCAGTCCCTCCAAGCGCTCCGCTTCGTTCTCCGGCGAACAGGCCACGAACCACCCGCGTCCCGGCCGGTCCGAAAAGGCCACTCCCACAATCTCCGTGTCCAGCACATCCAGGCCCGTCGTCTCCAGATCAAAGCACACCTGTTCCGCCGCCAGCAGGGTCGGCAGCAGGGCATCCAGTGCCTCCCCGCTGTCAATCAGCCTGTAGTCATGGGGAACATCCTTCAGCGATTTCCGATCCGGCACCGCCAGCAAAGGCAGCTCCGGCGCATCCTGCGTGAACAAATCCCCCTGCACCTCCTTCGGCGCCTGACCCCGCCCCGCCGAAAACCCGTCCCCGAACAGCCGTTTGCCAAAACTGTTGAACTCAAATTCAATAAACAGTTCCTGCAGGGCCTGCGCATCCGCCTCCCCGCGAATCAGATCATCCGGACCGCTCTCCAGCGGCACGCCGCAATTGATCACCACCAGTTGGCGGCTCAGGCGCGCCTGATCGGCGAATTCCTGCAGCTTCTCCCGGTTTTTACCTTTCACCTGCTCCACATTCTCCAGAAGAGACTCCACGCTCCCGAACTCGGCAATCAGCTTCTGCGCCGTTTTCGGACCAATCCCCGGCACGCCCGGAATATTGTCCGAACTGTCGCCCATCAGCCCCAGAATATCGATCACCTGCTCCGGCCGCTCGATCCCCCACTGATCCTGAATCTCCTTCACGCCCAGCAGCTCAACCTCGCCCCCCTTGCGGCCCGGCTTGTACATAAAGGTGTGCTCATCCACCAACTGACCGTAATCCTTGTCCGGCGTCACCATGAACGTTTCCTCATAGCCCTCCGCCTCCGCCCGGCGGGCCAGCGTGCCGATAATGTCATCCGCCTCATAGCCGTCCAGTTCAAGCACCGGGATCCGGAAGGCCGCCAGCAGACGCTTCACATCCGGAATGGCCAGCGCAATATCCTCCGGCATTGCATCGCGCTGTGCCTTGTACTCGGGAAAAATCTCATGCCGCTCCGTCGGTGCCGAGGTGTCAAACGCCACCGCGATATGGGTCGGATTCCGATTGTCCAGAATATCCAGCAGGGTATTCACAAACCCGAACAGCGCCGAAGTGTTCCGACCCGCAGAGGTCAAAATCGGCCGGGTGATAAAAGCAAAGTGAGCCCGGTAGACCAGGGCCATTCCATCCAGAAGATAAAGCGTTTTAGACATGAGCGCACTCAAGCATTCCCGCGCCCCGCGCGAAAGCCTTTTTCGTCAAAAAACCCGAGGCTGATCGTTTTCCGATCATCGGAAAATGATCGGCCACCTTTTCCGATCATCGGAAACGCCAGGGAAACGCACAGAAAGATCAGCCATGCCGGCAAAGAATCCCTGAAACAAATATTGCAGTTCCAGCGGAACTGTGGGAAGATTTTCCCCTATGAGCACTATTTTCACAAAAATTATCCGAGGCGAAATCCCCTGCGCAAAGCTCTTTGAAAACGAACACTGGCTGGCCTTTCTGGATGTCCGCCCCATGGCCCGGGGACATGCGCTGCTGATTCCCAAGCAGGAAACCGATTACATTTTTGATCTGGACGACGAGCGCCTCTCCGAAATGCTGAGGGTTGCCCGCCCCATCGCCAGAGCAATTGAATCCGTCATCCCCTGCCGGCGCATCGGCCTGATGGTCGCCGGACTCGAAGTGTCCCACTGTCATCTTCACCTGGTGCCAATACAGACGGTGGGGGATCTGAATTTTGCCAATGCCGCCCCAGCGGACCCCCAATCCCTGCAGAATCTTGCAGCCGAAATCCGATCGGCTCTGGCCTGACGCACCCATCACCCCCCCTGGAGACACAAGATGCACCTCACCTTCCTCGGCGCCGCCGGCAATGTCACCGGTTCCTGCACCCTGCTTGAAACCGGCTCTTCCCGAATCCTGATCGACTGCGGATTTGTGCAGGAACGAAAATTTCAGGACCGCAACTGGGAGCCCTTCCCGGTGGACCCCGCCTCCTTGGACGCGGTGATCCTTACCCACGCGCATCTGGATCACTGCGGACTTCTGCCGCGTCTCGTGGCTCAGGGATTCAAAGGCACTATTCTCGGCACCGCCGCCACCTGCGATATTGCGGCCATTATCCTGCGCGACAGCGCCCGCATTCAGCAGGAGGACCTCAGACAAAAGCAAAAGCGCCATCAACGCGAAGGCCGGAAACCCAAGCATTCCTATCAACCGCTATATGATCCGGATGATGCCGAGGACGCGATCCAGCAGTTCAGTCCGGTGCCCTTTGAAAAAAGCCTGGAAATCATTCCCGGAGTCCATGCGGTCTGGTATGAAGCCGGGCACATTCTCGGCGCGGCCAGCGTCCGGATTGAAGTCGAAGAAAACAGCACAACCAGATCTCTGCTGTTTTCCGGCGATGTAGGCCGCAAGAATATGCCGCTGATCCGTGATCCGGTCATTCCGCACGGCGCGGACACCCTGATTCTCGAATCCACCTACGGCGACCGCGATCACGATATGCACGAAGCGATTGAAGATCAGCTGGCCCGGGTCATCTGCGACACCCATCAGGCCGGCGGCAATCTGATTATCCCCAGTTTTGCCGTGGAACGTGCTCAGGATCTGCTCTTTCATTTCACCCGGCTGCTGCGCGCCAAACGCATCCCCCCCACGATGGTCTTTATGGACAGTCCCATGGCCGTTCGCGTCACCGAGATTTTCATGAAGCACAAATCCCTGTTCGACAGCAAAACCAGAGCCATGCTGGATCAGGGCGTGAACCCCTGCGATTTTTCCGGGCTCAAAATGGCGCGAACGCGTGAACAGTCCAAAGCCATCAACCAGATCCGCGGCACCATCTGCGTGATTGCCGGCAGCGGAATGTGCACCGGCGGCCGCATCAAGCACCACCTCAAGGCCAACCTGGCCCGCCCGGAAAGTACCGTTCTCTTTGTGGGATATCAGGCCGAGGGCACCCTGGGCCGGGCCATTCTCCGCAAACCCAAAACCGTGAGGGTCCTGGGGCAGGAAATTGAAGTCAAAGCCCGCATCGAACAAATTAACGGGTTCAGCGGTCATGCCGACCGCAACGAGCTCATCACCTGGATGGAAGCGCTCGACCCCAAACCCGACAGGATCTTCCTGAATCATGGTGAAGCGTCTGTCGCCCAAGCCTTCGCAAAAACACTTCACGACAAAACAGGCATTCAGACTCAGACCGCCGAGTATCAGAAACGGCTGTCACTCTGAGATCACCTCTTCCAGAGAAATCAGCAGGCCCACCGGTGTGTGCCGTCCGGCTGTTGCACCTTCACTTCTGAAAAACATCCGGTAAAATTCGTTTTCCGCGAGCTGGTCCACCAGATCCACAAACGCATCATCGGTCATCATCACATCTGTGCTCATCTCTGAAAACAGGATCACCTCATAGGGGGGCGTTCCCCCGAAAAGCACCGCCGGTGTCAGCCGGATGCGGACCCGGGCAGGATCCGCCCTGAGCACCGAAAAATGCGTTTGCAAAACACTGCCCACCAGGGGGGCATTCCGCGATTCATGCCGAAGCCTCGCCCGGGCATTGGCCACGACCTGGGGCACCGGCGTGCGGGTCACCGGAAAATTGGCAAAATCCCCGTCCATTAAATTCAGGGATTGGGGCTCATCCTGATTATGACGGAACCAGAACACCACCCGGTGCATCGGGCGGTCGAGCCGCTCAAACAGCCTGGCAACCTGTTCCTGCGTCGCCGCATCCGCAATCACCATCACCTGATTAACCTCCGGATTCACCAGCACCCGGGGCCCCAGGGGGACAAATCGACGGACCTGTTCCTCCACCTCTTCCGGGTTCATCCCTTCGAACCGGTAGATCCGGGTTTGCAGCTCCCCGGCAAACAACACCATCCACCCAAAACAGAAAAGACAGACTGCAGCCTTCATGATTTTGATCTCCTATATTTTCCATGGATCAATACCCCAATGAGCAATAGGGCCGAGAGGCTTTTCCACAGAGGCACGCTCTCCCCGTGAAGGCAGGCCGCCTCAATCGGCGGTAAAACCGGCGCAATTCGGTCCAACAAAAAGCCCATCACCAGAGAAAGCACTATGGCACAGCCCAGATACGTAAACATCTCTTTTTTACCCAGGATTTTCCCCAGCGTCAGATATGTGGCCGCATTTGTGGCCGGACCCGCCATCAGAAACACCACCACCGTGCCGGGCGACAGGCCCGCGGCCAGCATCGACGCGGCCACCGGAAGCGAAGCAATATCACAAACATACAGCGGGGTGGCAATGGCAATCACGGCCAGTTTCGCCCAGAGCCCGCTGCCATAGGCGGAAAACTGATCCGGATCCACCAGACCCGAAATCACCCCCGAAGCCAGGATTCCAAAAGCCAGCGGCACAGCAATGTCCCCCGCAATCGTCACAAAGCCATGCCGGATCACCCGCAAAGGCCAGGCCGGGCGGGGAGTCTCCGGGTCGCTGACCTCCTCTTCAATGACAGGCGAGTCCCTGAAAAGATTTAAAACAAGTCCGACAATCATGCCCGAAACAAAAGCCGCGGCCATATTGTACAGGGCCATACCCAGACCTAAAAGCGCCATCGCCACAAGAAACCCGTCCACCCCTGTCTGCGGCGTGGAGAGCAGAAACGCCCCCACCGCACCTTTGGAGGCGCCATGCCTCCGCATCCACGCGGCGACCGGAATCACTCCGCAACTGCACAGCGGCAGTGGAACCCCAAACAATGCACTCTTCAAGACAGAAGCTTTGCCCGGTTTGGACAGATGCTTTTTCACCCAGCGCACCGGCAAAACCACCGAAAGAACCCCGGACACCAGAAAGCCCAGTAACAAATACGGGGCCATCATCAGCAGCGTCTCCCAGCAGCCCACTAAAATATCACGCAGGAATGTCATGGTCCGAATTTAACAACACATCCCCAAACTGCAATCCCAAAGCCCACCACCCCGGCTTGTCCTGCCCTGTTTACACAAATCTTACTGAACAACAGTCCAGTGGCAAGATCTCAACATCTTTCCAATGACGAGCCCGCCACCCCGCTTGCCCTGCCCTTTATACATAAATCCTACTGGGCAATACTCGTACATTAGGATTTAGTTCTTGTGGCGGTAGCGCAAAGGTCATTTAACCACCAGCCTCACGCTCCATAACACTCTTGATGCCAA